>JANQOA010000227.1 GCA_028279305.1 Pseudomonadales bacterium | reverse complement strand
GGTGCGCCCCGGTGATATGGGTTTTGACGTATTACATATGAACCTGCACAAAACCTTTGCCCCCCCCCATGGCGGCGGTGGCCCCGGCGGGGGACCGGTGGGTGTATCCGAAAGGCTGCTGCCGCCATGGGGGGTGGCAAAGGTTTTGTGCAGGTTCATATGTAATACGTCAAAACCCATATCACCGGGGCGCACCTTGCCCAGAATGGCGTTCAGGTTAGCGCCGTCGTAATACAAAAGGCCGCCGGCGTCGTGCACGGTGCGGGCAATATCTTCTATCTGGCGCTCGAATACACCGCAGGTGGAGGGGTTGGTCATCATCAGCCCCGCAGTTTGCGGGCCAACACTTTCTTTCAGAGCCTGCAGGTCTACGTCGCCGCTGGCGTCCACCGCCACTTCCGTGACCTGGTAACCGCACATCACTGCGGTGGCCGGGTTGGTGCCGTGGGCGGCGCTGGGCACCAGAATCTCGCGCCGTTCATGGTCACCGCGGGCTTCATGATAGGCGCGGATCATCGCAACCCCGGCAAATTCACCCTGGGCGCCGGCCATGGGGGTGAGGGAAACCCCCTGCATCCCCGTTACATCCTTGAGGATCTCCTGCAGATCGTACAGGCAGGCGAGGAAACCCTGGCTGGCGGCTTCCGGCGCCAGCGGGTGCCGGCCCAGGAAACCGGTCAGGCTGGCTGCTTTGTGGGCACCCCGCGGGTTGTACTTCATGGTGCAGGAACCCAGCGGATAAAACTGGGTGTCGATGGAAAAGTTCCGCCGCGACAGGTTGGTATAGTGGCGTACCGCCTGCAGTTCGGACACTTCCGGCAGTGCCGGCGGCTGGCTGCGCTTAAATGCCGCGGGGATATCCTCAAGCGCCGATGCATCAGCACCGTCTATGCGTTGGGCAAATGCGCGGCGGCCATTCTGGCCCAGTTCGAATATTGTTTTTTCAGTCATGCTGCGGCCCCCTGCCGGATTACATCCGCCAACGCCGTCACATAAGCATCCATTTCCGCTTGGGTGCGTTTTTCGGTGGTGGCCAGCAACAGGGCGTGGTCTGCTTGAGCCACCACGTCCCGGGCAAAGTCCCCCAGGTTCAGCCCGGCCAGCATACCCTGCCGCATCAAACCCTGGATGACCTGCTCTGCCGGTACCGGCAGGCGCAGCACCAGCTCATGAAAATAAGGCCCTTCGAATAACAATGATACGCCGGGCAGCGCGGTGAGCTGCGCCGCCATGTAACGGGCATTCTGATGACAATGGTTGGCTACATCCGCCAGCCCTGCCGGCCCCATTAAGCTGAGGTAGATGGTGCCCGCGGTCACCAGCAGACCCTGATTGGTACAGATATTGGACGTGGCTTTGCCCCGGCGGATGTGTTGTTCCCGGGCTTGCAGGGTGAGGGTATAACCTACCTGGCCGTCCAGGTCTTCCGTCTTGCCGATAATGCGGCCGGGCATCTGCCGCACCAGTGCCTTGGTGGCGCAGACGAAGCCAAACGACGGCCCGCCGGAGGCCATGGGCACCCCAAAAGGCTGGCCGTCACCGCACACGATGTCCGCCCCGCGGGTGCCCCATTCACCCGGGGCTTTCAGCACCGCCAGGGACATCGGGTTCACCACCGCAATCACCAGGCTGCCCATATCGTGGGCCCAATCGGTGAGCGCGTCCACGTCTTCCAGGCGGCCAAAAAAGTTCGGCTGCTGGATGACTACCGCCGCCGGCGGCTCTGCTGCCTCGTCAGGAGCCACCACGCCATCCGCGCCGACCGGCCACCGCTCAATCTGCAGGCCCTGGTTGCTGACAATATTCTGCGCCGCGCGGCTGTAGTGCGGGTGCACGCTGTCCGCCACCAGCACCTTGCCGCTTTTGTTTTTCTTGTTGCCGCGCACCGCCATCAGCAGGGCTTCACCCAGCCCGCTGGCGCCGTCATAGACGGACGCGTTGGACACATCCATGCCGGTTAACGCCACCATCATGGACTGGTATTCGTAAATAAGCTGCAGGGTGCCCTGGCTGGCTTCCGCCTGATAGGGCGTATACGCGGTCATGAATTCACCCCGCGCGGTCAGGTCCCATACCGCGGCGGGGATATGGTGATCGTAGCTGCCGGCGCCGAGGAAACATACAAAACCGTCGTCCCGGCTGGCGCGTTGCTGCATAAGCTGCATCAGCGCCATTTCACTCACCCCTTCGGGCACGTGCTGCAACTGGCCGCTGGCCAGGTGTGCGGGTATTTCATCAAACAGCGCGTCGATGGAAGGCGCACCAATTTCCGCCAGCATCGATTGCACGTCAGCCTCTGTGTGGGGCACAAAAGGCATGTTGTTCTCCTTTCTGCGTCTTGCGTTGCGTCTGCGTTATGGAATGTTAGCGCGCGGGGAGGGCCGCGGGTGCCTGCACCCGCGCGTCCGGATCAGTGCTCTTCTTCTTCGCAGATTTCCTGGTAACTTTCGGCGTCCAGCAGGTCTTCCAGTTCACCAGGGTCGCCGGGGGCGAGCTTGAAAAACCAGCCGTCGCCGAAGGGGTCCTGATTGACCTTTTCGGGTTCGTCTTCCAATGCCTCGTTAACCGCCACAACCGTGCCCGCCACCGGCGCGTAGATGTCGGATGCGGCTTTCACGGATTCCACCACCCCGGCTTCATCGCCGCCGCCCACGGTCTGGTCAATTTCCGGCAGTTCCACGTACACCACATCCCCCAGGGCGTCCTGGGCGTGGTCGGTGATGCCAACGGTAACCGTACCGTCCTCTTCCAGCCTGGCCCATTCGTGTGTGGCTACATATTTAACATCGGTTGGAAAGTCGCTCATGTCTCTTAATTCGTTTCGTCAATGTTTGTTCAGTTGATGAGTATTTTGCCATTTCGCACGAACGGTGGCCTCACAATTGTGGCATCTTTTTGCTTGCCGCGGATGTCCACCTGGCACGCGCCTTTGGCGGCCGTCGGCACCCTGGCCAGCGCGATACTGATACCCAGGGTGGGGGAAAAACTACCGCTGGTAATCACCCCGTCGCCGCTTTCGGTGTGCACGGTCTGGCCGTGCCGCAGCACGCCTTTGTCCCGCATCACCAGCCCGGTGAGTTTCTGCGGGTGGGCGCCGCGCTGGGCTTCGATGGCCTGGCGGCCGATAAACGCCCTGTCTTCAGGCGCCCAGGCAATGGTCCAGCCCAGCCGTGACGCCAACGGCGAGGTGTCTTCGTCCAGGTCTTGCCCGTATAGGTTTAATCCCGCCTCCAGACGCAGGGTATCCCGTGCGCCCAGGCCAACCGGCTGCACGCCGGCGTCCAGCAGTTGCTGCCACACCGCCGCCGCCTGTTGCGGAGGTATGATCAGCTCCACGCCGTCCTCTCCGGTATACCCGGTGCGCCCCACCAGCCAGCCGCTCTGCGGCCCGGTCTGCGGTTGCACCGCGGTAAACGGCGGCGCGTCATCGACCCCGGCCACCGGCACCGCTTCGCGCAGCTTGTGCAGCGCGTTGGGCCCCTGCAGGGCAATAATTGCCAGATCCCGTTCCGCAAACGCCATATCGGCAATCTGCTGACGGCTGAACCAATCCAGTACTTTGTCCCGGGTGGAGGCATTCACTACGCAGCGGTAACCTTCCGGCATGCGGTACACGGTGAGGTCGTCTATCACGCCGCCGCGTTCGTTCAGCAGCGCGCCGTACAATACCTGCCACAGGTCCAGTTTGCCGCAGTCATTGGCCACCACCAGTTGCAGAAACTCAAGCGCCGCTGCACCGGTGACGTCGATCACCGTCATATGCGAAACGTCAAACATACCGGCATCACTGCGCACTGCCTCGTGTTCCGCAATCTGCGAACCGTAGTTCACCGGCATGGACCAGCCGGCAAAGTCCACCATCTTGCCGTTGTTCGCTGCATGCAGATCATACAGGGGAGTTTTTTTACTCATGCCTCATCCAGTCTTCAAAGGTTGCCGCTGAGCGGCCCCAACCCCATGGCTTCACGCATCACCTGGCGCTTCAGCGCGGGCAGCGCATTAAACGCGGAAACCCCGGTGTTGCGCAACAGCGTGGCCGCGGGGCCGGACAACGCATAAAACCGTTTCAGCATGTCCAGGGTGGCGATCATGGCTGCGGAACGCGCCTGGCGGGTGCGCGCAAAGCGCTGCCATAAGCCGGGGAACGCCAGGTCCCGCTGCTGGCCGGCCACGTTGACAAGTTGATCCACGTCCTCGAAACCCAGATTCACACCCAGCCCGGCCAGCGGATGCACCACCCGCATGGCGTCGCCGATCAGCAGCACCCGCGGATGCGGATAACAATTCTCCACACGTTGCTGGGTGAGGGGAAAGGTCACCCGGCGGTCCACTGCCTCCACGGGACCCAGGCGGCACTCAGCCGCGCGGCTGATATCCTGCATAAAAGCGCTGTCACTCATCGCCATGCGCTGCTCCGCCAGCTGCGGCGACTGGGACCACACCACCGAACAGAGGTTGGCCTGCGGGGCCGGCAACAGCGCCAGCGGGCCGTCCACCAGAAAGCGTTGCCAGGCGGTATGCTGGTGTTCCTGCTGGGTTTGAATGACCGTTGCCAGTGCAACCTGCTGGGTGGGTGTCTTAAACACATTCAGATCCAGCGCCTGGCGCACAAACGAGCGGGCGCCGTCAGCGGCCAGTAGAAAGTCCGCGCACAGGCTTTCACCTTGATCAAATTGCAGGGTGATGCTGCTGTCATCCACGGACAAACCGGCCAGACTCTGCAACTGTATCTGAATGTTGGCATCTGCGGCGCAGGCTTGCCACAAGCCCACCGCCAGCGGGCTCATTTCCACCAGCCAGCCCAACTGCTCGCGCTGTACTTCCGCGGCGGTAAAATCCAGGCGCCCGCTGCCCCACTGTTCCCAGACCACCATGCGGCGGTAGGCGGCGGCCCGTTCACGGGGCCATACGGCCAGATCCTGCAG
>JANQOA010000202.1 GCA_028279305.1 Pseudomonadales bacterium | reverse complement strand
TCGGCCGCGCCAATCAACCGTCAGGCACCAGCGTGAACTGGTGGGAGTGGATATTTTTGTGCAGGCCCGAACCGACGCGTCCACTCTGGCGCGGCAACTGCTTGCGGCCAGCGATACGAAGCTTACCTTGAGCATGATCAGCAACCGCGGCGTACAGGTATGGCCGGAAGGTGCGCCGGAGACATTCTGCACCGACCACTGGCGCTGCCGTTTCACGCTGGCACCCGCCGACGGGGCCCCTCTGTGCAACCGGGACATCTTCCATCTGGCAACCGATCTGGATGCCGCCGGGGTGGACATCGTCAAGACCGAACACCTGTACGAGTTTGACGGCAAACCCGGTTTTTCCAAGGGTCAGGGCCAGTAGCGGTTACTGCATACGGCCGGTCCGGCACCCGCGCGCGGCCGGGCCGCGGTGCCGGGCCCGACCCCCGGCACATTTCTCAATAGTTCGATTATTTCGATTTATAGCTCGCATCAAATCAGCTTTTTCCTGACATTGTCATTAGCCATCATATGCCTCGTCATTAGTACGAGGTAACCCGATGGCAGACAGCAACCGCGCAGGCAAAAGCGTTGAGTGGCACGCACTCGACGACACCGAACTCATCACCAGGCTGGAAACCGATACTCATATGGGGTTAAGCACTGGCACCGCCGCCCAACGGCGCGAGCAGTACGGCGCCAACCGCCTCACTGAAGCCAAAGGCCGCAGCCCACTGGTCCGTTTCCTGCTTCAGTTCCACCAGGCCCTGGTCTACATTCTGCTGGCCGCCGCTGCGGTTGCCCTTTTTCTGCAGGAGTGGGTTGACGCCGGCGTTATCATGGCTGTTGTTCTGCTTAATGCCATTGTTGGCTACCTGCAGGAAGCCAAGGCCCTTGATGCCATTGCCGCCCTGTCCAAATCTCTGCACAGCAACAACACTATTCTGCGCGACGGTGAAAAAATAGCCGCGGATTCGGCTGAACTGGTGCCGGGGGATATCGTGTTGCTGAAGTCCGGCGACAAGGTCCCGGCGGACATGCGGCTGCTGGAAACCCGGGACCTGAAGATTGATGAATCCGCTCTGACCGGGGAATCGGTTCCGGCTGACAAGGCAACCGGCAGGCAGCCCGCTGACCGCGCCCTGGCCGACCGCAACAACATGGCCTACTCGTCTACCCTGGTTACCTACGGCACCGGCCTCGGCGCCGTTGTCGAAACAGGTGACCACACGGAGATTGGCCGCATCTCCGCGATGATCGCCGCCACCGACACGCTGGAAACACCCCTCACCCGACGTATCACCCAATTCAGCCACTATCTGATTTACGCCATCCTGATACTGGCCGCACTGGCACTGGCGCTGGGCATGTTGCAGGGCAAACCCATAGTTGATTCGTTTATGGCAGCGGTCGCCCTGGCGGTTGCCGCCATTCCGGAAGGCCTGCCCGCCGCCGTGACCA
This sequence comes from Pseudomonadales bacterium, assembly GCA_028279305.1. Taxonomy (GTDB): domain Bacteria; phylum Pseudomonadota; class Gammaproteobacteria; order Pseudomonadales; family Azotimanducaceae; genus UBA4421. The sequence goes on along the minus strand of JANQOA010000202.1, from coordinate 10,874 downwards.
TCATGCTGGCCATCGGTGTATCGCGCATGGCTAAACGGCACGCCATTATCCGCCGCTTACCCGCGGTGGAAACCCTCGGCAGCACCACCCTGGTCTGCTCGGACAAAACCGGCACCCTCACTCAGAACCAGATGACCGTGCAGGAGATTGTCACCGCGGACGGGCGCTACCAGGTTACCGGCGCCGGTTATGCCCCGGAAGGTGACATCGTGCCCCTGCACGGCGACGTCAACAGCCGCGCGCTGATCCAGACTCTGATTTCAGGGCGGGACTGCAACGACACCAGCGTGCGTTTTGAAGACGGCTTGTGGCAGGTTGCAGGTGATCCCACTGAAGGCGCACTGATCGCCGCCGCGGGCAAGGCGCAAGACCTGCCCGCACCGGCAAACCGCGTTGACGCGCTGCCTTTCGAATCCGAGCACCAGTACATGGCAACCCTGCACGACGCTGACGGCAAGCGCCGCGCCTTTATCAAGGGCTCCATCGAACGGGTGCTGCCCCTCTGCGCGGACGCTTTGAGCAGCACCGGCGAACGCCTGCCGCTGGCCCGCGCCGCCATGGAGCAACAGGCTGAAGATCTGGCCCGGCGCGGCCTGCGGGTGCTTGCTTTTGCGCAAATTGACGAGCCTGCTTTTGACAAGTTAAGCCACGCAACTCTAACAGGCGGGCTGACGTTCCTGGGATTGCAGGGCATGATCGATCCGCCCCGGCCGGAAGCCATCGAAGCCGTGGATGCCTGCCACGCCGCTGGTGTCGGCGTCAAAATGATTACCGGCGACCATGTACTCACGGCAACCACCATTGCCCGGCAACTGCGCCTGCTGCGCGGCGGCGAAGATAACCGGGCCGTCACCGGCAGGGAACTCGACGCCATGAACGACGAGGTGTTCGCCAGGACCGCTGCGCAAGCCTGTGTATTCGCCCGGGTGACCCCGGATAACAAATACCGTCTGGTGCAGGCGCTGCAGGCGCAAGGACAGGTGGTTGCCATGACCGGAGACGGCGTAAACGACGCGCCGGCACTGCGCCGCGCTGACATCGGCATCGCCATGGCCCTGGGCGGCACCGAAGTAGCGCGCGAAGCTTCCGACATGATGCTGACCGACGACAACTTCGCCACCATCCGGTCTGCCATCGAGGAAGGCCGGGGCATTTTTGATAACCTGAAGAAGTTTATCGTCTGGACGTTACCGACCAACGGCGGTGAAGGCCTGGTTATCCTGCTGGCCATTCTGCTCGGCATCTCGCTGCCGATTCTACCCGTGCAAATTCTCTGGATTAACCTCACTACAGCAATCCTGCTGGGTCTGATGCTGGTCTTTGAGCCGCGTGAAGCCGGTATCATGACGCGGCCGCCGCACCCGCCGGGCACCGCCCTGCTGGATGCCGCCCTGTTAACACGCATTGTCATCGTATCCGTACTGCTGTGTATCGGCGCATTCGGCCTCTACGAATACGAACTGCTCACCGGCGCCAGCGAAGCTCAGGCGCGCACCGTTGCGGTTACGGTGTTCATCATCGGTGAAGCATTCTACTTGCTGAACTGCCGCTCTCTGGAACGCTCCCTGTTCGACGTGGGCCTGTTCAGCAACCCATTTATCTGGGTGGGCATCAGCGCCATGCTGTTGTTACAGCTCGCGTTTACCTACGTGCCGGTCATGAACACGATGTTCAGCACTGCGCCCATCGGCTTGGATTCATGGCTGCGGGCAGCGGCCTGGGGGTTTGTCATATTTGCAGTCATCGGCGCTGAGAAGGCCTGGCGCCGGCGCGGCGGCGGCAGCGCTTCCCAGCAGGGCGCAGGAGCGCGGGCCTGATGAGCCGCATGATCTTCTTCTTCCTCGCCACCCTGGGGGTGTGGCTGGTGCTGACCTCCGCAGACCCGGCCAGCCTGCTGTTCGGCATACCCGCGGCGGCCGGCGCCACCTGGCTGTATCACCGCCAATACCCTGCGGCAGGCATGCGGCTGTGGCCGTCCTTGCGGTTTGCGGCTTTCTTCCTTGCCGGGTCCATCCGCGGTGCGGTGGATATCGCCTGGCGGCTGCTGCGGCTTACCCCGGCGGTTGAACCTGTGCATCTGTCTTACCCGACACAACTGCACAGCCGGGGCGAGCGCATGCTGCTGGCGGCTACCGTTACGCTCATGCCCGGTACCGCGGCAACCGGCATCGGCCCCAACTGGATCGGCATCCACAGCCTGGTGCCGGACCCGCAGATGGTTGACGGTATTGTCCGCTGCGAGGCCCTTGTTGCGGCGCTGAATCCGGATGCACCCGGAGTAACAAACCAATGACCGAATGGCTGCAAAACGAGTGGCTGCAGATTGTTCAGTTGGTCCTGTACGCCGCCCTTGCAACGGGTTGCGCCAGGGCCGCATTTGGCCCTTCGCTGCACGACCGCCTGATCGGGGTGCTGTTCGCCAGCACCAGCGGCGCGGGCCTGCTGCTAACGATGACCTACGGCGGCGCTGACCGCGGGCTGGCTGATGCGGCCCTGGCGCTGGTTGTCCTGGGACCGGTGCTGACCAGCGCCTGCCTGGCTTTCATGTGGCCGAAGCGCACACCATGAATATCGCCGCAACGGTACTGTGCATCAGCGGAGCCTTGTTTTTCATCGCCGGCGCGGTTGGCCTCATACGGCTTCCCGACACGCTGTCCAGACTGCACGCCCTGACCAAGGCGGACAACGTGGGCCTCGGCCTGCTGGCATTGGGCGTCGGGCTCGGCTCCGGCGACCCATGGTTCACAGCCAAGTGCCTGCTGGTGTGGCTGCTGATGCTTGTTGTCAGCAGCGTAACTTCCGTGCTGGTTGCGTCCCATCTGACCGGCGCCGGTGAACCCGGCGATCGCCTGCCGGGTGCAGCGCAAGCGCCAACCGCAGAAGAGAATGGTTATGGCGCCTGAACCGCTGGATTACGGTCTCACTCTGCTGTTGCTGGCGCTGACGGTACGCACGTTGTTTACCGCTGATCTTGCCAGCGCGATTGTCAGTTTTATCAGTGCCGGTCTGATTGCCGCGCTGATCTGGGCGCGGCTTGCGGCTCCGGACATTGCGATTGCCGAAGCCGCCATCGGCGCCGGTATTACCGGTGCGCTGTTAATTGCAACCTGGCAGCGGCTGGGCCGTCCCAGCGCTCCCCTTGAGCAGTCAGCCGCCCTGGCCGGCGTCGCCACAGCCGCCGGCGCCTTGTTTATCGCCGCCTTTCTGGCGCTGGGGAAGTACCCGGCGGGCAACGGTCTGAGCGGCCTGGTCCTTACCCATCTCGAAGCCAGCGGCGTGGGCAACCCTGTTACAGCCGTGCTGCTGAATTTCCGCAGTTTCGATACGCTGATGGAAGTAGCCGTACTGTTTCTGACCATCGTCGCGGTTCACGGGCTGGGGTTGCGTCTGCCGGTGGTTTCGCTGGCCGGCCAGGCTTCCGCCGCCGCCCTGACCCGCCTGATCACACCCATCACCCTGCTGTTCGGCGCGTACATACTCTGGGCCGGCGCCGACGCCCCGGGTGGGGCCTTCCAGGCCGGCGCCATCTGGGCCGGGGGTCTGGTCCTGTTGCATCTGAGCGGCCGGCCTCTATTCACCGATCTCAGGCTCAGCCGCGCGGCAACCTTGGGGCTTGGCACCTTCATAGGCGCCGCGCTCCTGTCTTACGCCTTGTCGGGCCTGGTACTGGCCTACGGCAGCCGGCCGGGCACCTGGATTCTTGTTATTGAAGTGTTCGCGGCATTGTCAATCGCCGCCACCCTTTTCCTGCTGTTTGCAACCCGCTCCACCCGGGACGGAACAACGTGACCCTTTACATCATTACCTCCGCCGTTGCGTTTGCCGTAAGCCTGGCGGCTTTCATAGTACGCCGCCACCCGCTGGTGCGCCTGATGGCCCTGAACCTGATGGGCATCAGCGTATTCCTGTGGCTGACCGCAACCGCGCGCGCAGCGGGTATTGCTGATGCCGTTCCCCACGCGCTGGTCCTGACCGGTATTGTTGTAGCCGTCAGCGCCACCGCATTCGGCCTGGCTCTGCTGGTAAAACTGCACCGGGCTGAAGAGGCAGAGCGGTGACTTCCGTGATCCCGGCCGCGCTGATCTTTGCGCCCCTCAGCGCCGCGCTGCTGGCGTGGCTGTCCCCGCGCCTGGCACCGGTACTGACCTTTGCCGTGGTTGCCGGCGGCTGTGCCGGCACTCTGCTGTTGTTTGCGCAAAGCGGTGCGGAGCCGTGGACCATGGCTTTGGGCGGTTGGGCAACTCCCCTGGGGATAAGCTGGCGCCTGGACGGACTGGGCATGACCCTGCTCACGCTGACCTGGGTGCTGGCGCTTGCCGTCACCGTCTACGCGCGGGCCTATTTCAGCGGGCAGACCGTATTCTGGCCGCTGTGGCTGCTGATGCTCAGCGGTCTCAGCGCACTCTTTGTTGCCAACGACCTGTTTAACATCTACGTGATGCTGGAGATTCTCGGCCTGGCCAGCGTTGCCCTGGTAACATTAGCCAACCGTACTGAAGCCCTGCGGGCTGCATTAACCTACCTGTTCGTCACACTGTCCGGCAGCCTTGCCTACCTGGCCGGCGTAGCGGTGCTGTACATGCAATATGCAACCCTGGACATCAGCCTGCTGGGCGCGGCTGTAAACGGCAACGCGCTGGATTGGACCGCAATGCTGCTCATGGCCGCCGGCCTGCTGTTGAAAAGTGCTGTTTTCCCGCTGCATTTCTGGTTACCCCGGGCTCACGCAAACGCACCGGCACCGGTCAGCGTCATCCTCTCCGCGCTGGTGGTCAAAGCGTCGCTCTATTTGTTAATGCGCCTGTGGCGCGACGTTGCGCCGGCGCAGCCCGAGGTTGTGGCCTGGCTGCTGGGCGCGCTGGGCGCCGTTGCGATCATCTGGGGCTCCGTTCAGGCGCTGCGCACGCCGCGGCTGAAAGTGCTGGTGGCTTATTCAACGGTTGCCCAACTGGGATACGTGATGCTGCTGTTTCCTTTGAGCCTGCAGCCGGCCAGCGCCGCGATTGCGTACGCGGGCGTGGTGTACTTCATCTGTGCCCACGGCCTGGCCAAGGCGGCGCTGTTCATGGCGGCCGGCAATCTGCAGCGCCTCGCCGGCCACGATGAGATCAAAGACCTGCATCACGCCGCAGCCGCCTTACAGCCGACCATATTTGCTGTCGCGCTGGCCGGCGCAAGCCTCATGGGGTTGCCGCCAAGCGGCGGCTTTATTGCCAAATGGACGCTGCTTGGGGTAAGCCTGGAGAACGGCGCCTGGATCTGGGTCGTGGTGCTGCTGGCCGGCGGCCTGCTGTCCGTAGCGTACATCTTCCGCATCCTGGTGCTGAGCTTTCGTGACGACGCAATCGCGTTGCAAACCCCGGCGCGGGAGCAGATACCCGTGGCGATGCAGTACGTGCCGCTTGCTCTGGGGGTGTTTACCGTGGTGCTGGGCTTTAACGCCATGCCCGTCATCAGCGCCGTGATGGACGCATCCGCAGCCCTGGCCGGAGCCGCGCCATGACCGGCGCAAGCTGGATTCTGCCCGCCATTCTGCTCAGTTCAGCGCTGCCGGCTGCCGTTATTTTCTTTCTCGCTGAGTCTTCTACCCGCCTGCGCACCACGCTTAACCTGGCCGGTGCCGGGGTCAAGCTGGTGCTGGTGGCGCTGCTTGTTTACGGCGTGGCTGAAGGCACGGGCTACGAAGTCCGCTGGCAGCTTGTACCCAACATAGACCTTGTGCTGCACGCAGATGCTCTATCCCTGCTGTTCATCACCTTGTCCAGCGTTTTGTGGCTGGTGACCACTGTATACGCCATCGGCTATCTGGAAGACTCTCCCCGGCGCTCACGTTTTTTCGGTTTTTTCAGCCTCTGCGTCTGCGCCACGGTGGGTATCGCCCTGGCCGGCAACCTGATCACCTTTGTGATCTTTTATGAACTGCTTACCCTGGCCACCTATCCGCTGGTTGTGCATCGCGGCACGGCAGTGGCGCGCCGCGCCGGGCGCACCTATCTTATGTACACCCTGGGCGGCGGCGCACTGCTGGTGGCCGGAGTAGCCTGGCTGAAAACCATTGCCGGACCGCTGGACTTTACCACCACCGGCATTCTCTCCAGCATGACCCATCTGGACGCCGACAGCCTGCGCTGGATCTTTCTGCTGCTGATGTTGGGGTTCGGGGTGAAAGCCGCGCTGGTGCCCCTGCACGGCTGGCTGCCCCTGGCCATGATTGCTCCCGCCCCGGTCAGTTCTCTGCTGCACGCCGTGGCGGTGGTGAAAGCAGGCGCCTTCGGCATCGTGCGGGTGGTTTACGATGTATACGGGGTCGAATTTGCCGACAGCCTGGGACTGCTGCTGCCGCTGGCGGTTGCCGCAGCCCTGACCATCCTCTACGGGTCGGTGCGCGCGGTATTCCAGACCGGAATCAAACCGCGGCTGGCTTACTCGACCATCAGTCAGGTGTCTTACATTGCCCTGGGTACCGCCATAGCAGGCCCGTTGGCAACGGTGGGAGGCCTGGTGCATCTGGTGCATCAGGGTCTGATGAAAATAACCCTGTTTTTCTGTGCCGGTAATTTTGCTGAAACGCTGCACGTACACAATATCCGCGAGCTTAACGGCATCGGCAGAAGAATGCCGCTGACCATGGGCGCGTTCACAATCGGCGCGCTTGGCATGATCGGTGTACCTCCCGTTGCGGGTTTTGTCAGTAAATGGTATCTGGGCGCCGGCGCCCTGGAAGCCGGACAGCCCTGGGTGCTGTGGGTACTGGCCGGCAGCAGTTTCCTCAACGCCATCTACTTTCTGCCGTTGTTGTACCGCGGCTGGTGCAAACCGCCGGCACAGGACACCTGGCACGAGGCAATCAGCTACGAACGGTTTGAAACCCGCTGGATGTTGCTGCTGCCGCCTCTGATTACAGCGGTTCTGTCGCTGGCGGTGGGATTGTTCGCAGCATCTGCCATCAGTCCGCTGCAGTGGGCCGGTTTCATCGCCGGTCTGGAGTACCGCTGACATGCGTATCTTTCTGATCAGCTTTGCGGCGCTTGCCGCTGCGGCCGCCGCTTTTCCAGCCGGCACCATCCAGGCCGACTGGCTGCTGCTGGGTGCGCAACTGGGCATCGACAGCATCAACAGACCCATCATCATGGCCAGCGGCTTTGCTTGGCTGCTGGCCGCACTTGTACTGCAGCGCTCAACCCCCGGCGCCGCGTTTGCCACGGTTGGCGTGACCCTGGGCAATGCCATAGTGCTGATTGCATTGGACCACGCCACGCTGTTCACCGGATTTGCGGTAATGAGCCTGTCCGCGTACGGGTTTTTTGCCCCCTTTGCCGACCGGTCCCGGCGCATTGCCGCCCGCACCTATATAAGCTATGCCATTGCTGCTGAAGTGCTGCTGTTTACCGCCATGCTGAGCCTGACCGCCGGCAACCCGTCCATGCTGCCTTCCTGGGCGGCCCTGCTGGTGATTTTCGGCTTCGGCATTAAAGCCGGACTGGTGCCGCTGCACGGTCCGCTGCCGCTTACCTACCGGCATGTATCCACCGCCGCCGCAATACTGCTGGGGGGCGGCGCCCTGAATGCCGCCGTCCTCGGCTGGCTGCGATGGCTGGGCGGAGTTGAGCTGACACAGCCCGCCGCAATCGGCGAGCTGCTGGTGTGGCTTGGGGGGCTCGGCTACGTGTTCGCGGTTGGCCTCGGTTTCACCCAGGGCCACCCCCGCGCCATTCTCGGCTACTCAAGCGCCAGCCAGGTGGCATTGATAACCATAGTACTCGGCGCCGCTCTGGCAACGGGCCCGCTGGACAACCAGGCCGCTGCCAACATCGCGTTGATGGCTTTGTTTCACGGCATTGCAAAAACCGTGTTATTTGCCGCCAGCGCAGGTTATCCAACCCGGACAGCAGCCCGGGTGTTGTGGTGGGCGGGGGTTGCTGCCGCCGGCGCGTCGTTGGGTGGTCTGGCCTTGAGCGCCGGTTACCTCGCCAAGCAGATGCTGGTTTCAGCCGCTGAGGGGATGCTCGGCCCGGTGACCGGCATGCTCGCTTTCACCGGCCCGATCAGCGTTGCACTGTTAACCTGGTTTGCGCTGACCGTGCGTAAAACCACGCCCCGGAATCATGCCGCAACCGGGTCAGCGGGCCTGTTGGGCGCGGTAGCAGGCGTCACTGCTCTGACTGTATGGGCGGCCGGTCAGGCACAGGTTCCACCTGCCGAATGGCTGTTGTCCGCACTGTTTCTGCTGGCCGGGGCATCTGCCGTTATCCCCCTGCGCCGCTGGGCCGGCCGCGACCGGGCGGTCTGCGGCGACGTCGCTGTACTGGCCGGCGATACCCTGTTTCGCAACATCATCCGCGGCCGGACCCTGGCCGCTGACGCTGCGGCGGGACTGAAACTTAAGCTCATGAGCTGAAAAGGAACACAAGATGATTGATTCTATCCTGATCGTTTTCGACGATAACACCAACAGCGACCTGGCGCTGGATGCGGGCTTTTCCCTGGGCCATGCACATCACGCTGAAATCCACGTGCTGGCCGTATCCGAACTGGCTGAACGCTGGCGGGTGTCGTTGGGAGAAATCGTCGACGACAAAACAATTCGCGACTATCTATTCGAACGCCGCCGGGAAGCGGTACGCGCCAAATCGAAAGCGCACAACTGGCCTGAAGTGGACGTAATCGTGCGCTCAGGCGTTTCTTTTGTGGAAGTGATCCACGCGGCGCTGGAGGTGAACGCGGACATCATCGTACAAGCCTCCCACACGGAAGAGGAAACCGGCCTGTTTTTTACCAGCGCAGACTGGCATCTGATGCGCAAATCACCCATTCCGGTGATGATTGTGAAAGAGGCGTGGCCCATCGCCCCAAGCCGTATTCTTGCCGCAGTGGACGTACTGGATAAAGACGCGGGAGATTTTGACCGCAAGATCCTGGCGCTGGCGGGTGTACTCGCCAACGGCAGCGGCAGCGAACTGGTGGTGTTAACCGCCTGGTCGCTGGAGGGTGAATCCGCGGTGCGCAACAGCCCCTGGTTCAAAGCGGAACAGGCGACCATAGACGATGCTCTGGCCGCCATCGGGGTGCGCGCAGAAAAACGCCTGGCCGAGCTTGAAGATTGGTTTAAAGGTACTTTTCCAAATGTATCCACCCGCTGGATCGCAAGTAAGGGCAACGCCCGTGACGTGATCCCCGCCGCGGTGGAGGAACATGCCGCTGATCTGGTGGTGGTAGGCACAGTGGGCCGCACCGGCATCCCCGGTCTGATGATCGGTAACACGTCGGAAACGATCCTGTCTAAAATACGCCGGCCGGTGGTGACGCTGAAACCAGACGCGTTTGTTTCCCCGGCCGTTCTACAGGACAAATAAAAAATGTTTGCCGTCTACAACGTACAGGGCCGCAGTTTCCGCAACTCCCTTGAAGAACTGCGCAAGGTGCACGCACCAACCCCCGGCGACCGCCCCGGCAAGCCGCCGGATGGTCAGACCGGGCGCGGCGGCACGGCGGCGCAAGGCTCCGGCGGCAAAAGCCAGCCCGGGCCAAACGCTGAGGCGGTGCGCACATACCGGCAGACCCTGAATATCAGCGTGCACGAGCAAGTTTTCCACGCGCACCAGATCATGAGCGCGCCGGTCAGCACCTTACCCATGGACGCGAACATTGCCGCCGCCTGGCAACACTTTCAGCAGCGCGATGTCCGGCAGGTGCCTGTGCTGGACCACAGGCAACAGATTGTCGGCCTGCTGTCGCTGGAAAACCTCCTGCATTATGTGATTACCGACGGCAGCAACGTTCGGTTTACGCGCGGCAAAACTGTCAAAAACGCCATGACACATCCGGTGGTCACCGCTGATCCCGTCACCGATATCCGCAGAATCGCACGCCTGATGCAGGAGTACCGGCTGCATGCCGTACCCATTGTTGATGAGCGGGACCTGCTGGTGGGCCTGGTTTCACGCACGGATATACTGCGGACCCTGGCAAACAATCCGCGTTTGTCGCTGTGGGCCTGAAATTCCCGCTGCAGCCTCCCCGACCCGTCCAATATCAGACTTTGTTCAGACTTTCCGAAGGACCTTTACAAGCCATATAGGCAATTTCCGGCTTCCGTGAGCAATAAAGAGACTTCACGTGAATACCGGTATAACCGCTCATATCATGGCCGGCTTGGCACTGATGCTGGTCAGCGCCTGCCAAAGCCCCGATCCAAACAGCCTGCACGCGATTAAACTGGAGGCGCAACGGACCGCGGTATTGGAGTGCGTCACCAGCATGCAACGCCGCTACCCCAACGTGCCTTTGTTTTCGGTGTGGGACGGCTGCCGCCGGGCTTACGGCCGCGGTCCTGCGCAAAGGTTGTGAGGCTTCTAGAACCGCAGGCTCATTTCAAGCTCGTCAGCACCGAGCCGCCCGCCGGTGTAGGTGAAACCAAACCCGGCAAAGAATCGTGCTGCCTGCAGGTTGCCTTCCATGTGACTCAACAGCAGCACATTTGCGTTGCCGCTACCGATGACCCGCTGAATCAGCAGTTCCATTGCACGAGCACCGTATCCCTTACCCTGGCTGCGCCGATCGATCATCAGGCGCCATAAAAAATACTCACCGCGCAGCGGCACCTCGGACGTCATCATGAATCCTACCAGCACTCCGTCCCGGCAGATCGCGCGCATCCAAACGGGATCGTCATCCTGAGGGAAGGTACCTTCAGCAATGGAATACGCGTTGGATCTTGGGTAGAAGTTCTTCTGTTCACCGGACACCTGCAAATCCATTACAGCGTGGATGTTGTTGTTGGAGATACTTTCCAGGGTGACTATGGTCATGTGCTCCGGCACGTGAACGCGCGTCGCTCAACCGTATACCAACAGGCCGGCAAAAGGCAGCCTGCG
>JANQOA010000197.1 GCA_028279305.1 Pseudomonadales bacterium | reverse complement strand
GAGCGCTCCGCGGATGCCCTGTTCCTGTCCAACCGGCAGGGCGAGCCGGTGCGCTTCATGAATATCGGTTTTGCCCTGGAGAGCAAAGACCGCCGCCTGCGGCCCAGCGAATACCGCCGCCTGCGGCGTAAAATCGAACTGCTGCTGAACGATGCAGCGGAAGCGGAGCTGGAACAACTGCTGCGCGGCACCCGCTGGCTGGACGACGGCTACCGCCGCAACCTGGCCGTGTCGCTGGACTATTTTTCCCGCGAGAGTGCTTTTGACAACCTGGTGGCCGCCGGTTACGGCGCTGTGCCGCCGCTGCGCGACGCCCTCACCGATTTTATCCTGCAGGGCATCCGCGACCGGGAGTTTCCCCTGTATACCGGCTCTGCCGAGAGCCTGGCAGACGGTAACAGCCCCGGTGCCGCCGTCTACCGCCGCTGGCGTGAGCCCATTGAGCACGTCGCGGAGCAGCTGGCGCTGGCCTTTAACTCGGCTGACGATGAAGAGAAGCGCATGCGGGCGGTTCTGCAATTGCGCAATAACAGCTTTTATCAGCGGGTGGGCACCGCTTTCTGGGTGTATATGATGGACCGCGCGGCCATCAATGTCAGCGAGCACATGTATCTGTCTCTGCGCCTCACCGCTGACGATCACCAGGGCATCGAATTCAGCTACGGTGAGACCGGTGAAAGGCAGCTTTATGAGTCGGTCAAGCTGATTCAGTCGCTGTTGAACAACCGCAGTCTGGACATGCGTGAGCCGGGTGATCTGGATACCGTCATCTCCCGTATGACCGTTGTCGGCAACTGAACCCGCGCCTGGATGAGTACATCAGACAATCCAGCGTTTCCGGAAACTCCCTGGTCTCTGATTGCCCAGGTGCGCGACGGGGTGGCGGAAAAACAGCAGGCCATGCAACAGTTGCTGGAGCGTTACTGGCAACCGGTGGCGGCCGTATTGCAGGACACCCTGGAGCTGCCTGAAACGGAAACCCGGTTGCTGGTGAACCACTTTCTGACCGGGCTGCTGAACCCGCGGCAGCTCGCTGAGCTGGACGCAAAGCAACTGCGCTTCCGGGATTTTGTTAAGCAGCAGCTCAGCACCTTCGTGCAGGAGCAGCAGACCCGGCAGGATGGGCCGTCCGGCGCCGGCAGCAACAGCCTCAACCTGGCTGCCCTGGTGGAGTTGCCGCCCTCCCGCGGGGCCCTGCAGGAAGTGTTTGACGAACAGTGGATGCTGCTGTTGATTTCCCGCGCCGCCCAGCAACTGCAACAAACCAGCCAGGGCCACCCCACCCCCCTGTATGAATTGTTTAACGCCGTGGATATGAGTGGCGAAGAAGCCCACCGCGTGCAGCAGCGTCTGGAGATGAACGCCCGGGAATTTAATACCATTCTGACCCGGGCGCGGAAAATGTTCCGCGCCTACCTGCTGGCTGAGATTAATGAATACTGTGCGGAACGCGGGCAGGCGGCGGAGGAACTCCAGTGGCTGCTGCATTGATCGAAACCGTGCGGCTGGGCCAGAAAGAGCTGTCCAGCCATATGCTGGTGGAGGCGGGCTTACGGCGCGGCTGGGTGGACGAGGCGCAGCTGGCGCGTGCCCGCAACAGCAACGTTGCCGGCGCCCCGGTTTATTCTGAACTGGTCGACAGACTGCTGGACACCGGCAACATCTCCGCGGCGCAACTGCAAACCCTGCGGGAGGAAGCGGCTTTTGCCGAGATCCTGGAGACGGTCACCGACAGTGAAGCCCCGGAGGAAGTCCGCGCGGCTGCGGAACTGCCCGACCGGCGTGTCGGCCGCTACATCCTCAGCGGTGAAATAGGCGCCGGCGGCATGGGTGTTGTGTGGCGCGCCTGGGACACCCAGCTGTCGCGCTGGGTGGCGGTAAAACAGCTTAAGGTCAACGACGCCCAGCTGGTCAGCCGCTTTATGCGCGAAGCGTCACTGCTGGCCAGGCTTTCCCATCCGCACATCACCGCGGTCTACGAAATCGGCGTCAGCCAGGGCCAGCCTTTTCTGGTTATGGAACTGGTGGAGGGCGGCAGCCCGAAAGCCGCGGATCTCAGCCGCGAACAGGCGGCGGCAGTGATCCGCGACGCCGCCAGAGCGGTGCAGTACGCCCACGACCAGGGCATCATTCACCGCGACCTGAAACCCTCAAACCTGCTGGTGGACAAAAGCGGGCGGGTTTTTGTTACCGACTTCGGTCTGGCGCGCATGCGCGAAAGCAGCAACGACCTGACCGCCAGCGGCAGCCTGCTGGGCACCCCCGCGTTCATGGCATCGGAGCAGGCACAAGGTAAAGAAGCTGACCACAGAACCGATGTTTACGGCCTCGGCGCCAGCCTCTATGCCCTGCTCAGCGGCGAACCGCCTTTTACCGGAGAAATTGTCCACGAACTCGTCAAGCGGGTGGCGGTTTCCAACCCGCCGACCCTGAACGACGGTGACGACCTGGCTGTCATAGTGCAGAAAGCCATGGAACGGGACCGCGAAGACCGCTATCAGACTGTAGCTGAGCTGGCTGACGAGCTGCAGCGTTTCCTGGATGACGAACCCATCCTGGCGCGGCCGCTGAACCCTCTACAGCGGTACGCCCGGCGCGCGCGCCGGCGCCCGGCGCTGGCCGCCGGCTTAAGCCTGGGTGCCCTCACTCTGCTGGTGGTCCTGGGTTGGGGCGGCAACACCCTGCGCGAATTCTACGTGCGGCAGAACCAGATCGATAACGCGGCAGTTTACATCGCCAACGCCATGGGCCAGGAGGAGCAGCTCAGTGATCTGCACGCTGACGGCGCGGTGGACGAGCAACTGCTGACGCAACTGGTCGGCAACCTGGAGCAGGCGGCAGACAGTGCTTTGCAGGCAGCGCCCGGATACGCCCAGGCAGAGTACTACAAGGGCCGGGTGGACATGTGGCGCAGCAACTACGAACAAGCCCACGAACGGTTTACCCGGGCGCTTGAAGATGATCCCTTTCTGGAACAGGCGCGCATCTACCGGGTGGTGGCGGCATCCGTCATTAACGACGCTACCTCCCCCGAGATTGTGCAGGACCGCAACGGCTTCCGCGTGATTGCCGCTGCTGACACCGCGGCCAAACAGCGCGGCTTAGCGGCCATTGACAACGACATTGCTCAGATCCACCCCGAGTCCGCCAAAATAGACCTGGTGAACGCAGTCTCGCTGAATATCCGCGGACAGTTTGCCGAAGCCATTGACGCCCTCAACCGCCACCTGCGGACCTTTCCGGTAGACAACAACATCCGCGGCCTGCTGCAGCTGGCGCTGATTGCCGGTGGCCGCTACGACGAAGCCATTGAGCTTGCGCAACAGCTCATCAAAAACAATACCTTTGTGGCTGAATCCCATGCCAACTGGGGTTATGCCCTGGCCGGGAAAGGCGATTTTGCCGGTGCCGCGGCACAGATGCAGACCTCGCTGGATATTCAGCCCAACGACGACTTCGCCCGCTGGCTGGCCACCTGGCAGGCGGCACAAGGCGACCTGGAAAGCGCGCTGGTAACGTTGACCGAAATCCTCAAACGCAATCCGGACCACCGCGGCGCGCTGCTCAGCCGCAGCAGTATCATCGGCATGCTGGGTTCCGAGGACAAGGAAATCCAACAGATTGCCCTGGCGGATGCGGAACGGGCGGTGGAGCTGGGCCCGGACGATGCGTACGCGCACTTTCTGCTCGGGCAGGCGGCCCTGTACTCCGACCCTGAGCGCAGCATCCGCGAACACGAAATTGCCATCGAACTGGACGCTGCTGAGTATCAGGCCCACAGCGCTGCCATGCAGGCCGCCGGATATTTCATGCTGGAGCAGTACGCTGACGCCATCAGCGCCATGCAGCGGGCCCTGCAGCACCACCCGGATAACCGCAACTGGACCATGATGCTGGCGCGCTTTCAGTACATGGCGGAGCAATACGACAACAGCCTGCACACCATGGCACCTTATATTGCTGCTGACGACGCAGAAGCCCTGTATCTGGAATTGATGGCGCTGGAAGCCACCGGTCAGGTACAGGCGTTTGCCGAGCGCGCCGCGCGGCTGGTTGAACTGCATCCGGCGGAACCGGCATACCGCCTGACCCTGGCGCGGGCCCTGATTCAGAACGGCCGCGCCGCGGAGGCGGCGGCGGAACTGGACAATATCGAACGCAGCCAAGCGGATGATGAAGCCGTTCAGGCTGATGTGGCGTATTTGCGCGGGTTGTTAGACGGCGGCTGACCGGCGGCCAAGCCCACAGTTCGAGGACAGTGAGTCTTTATTTGGCGAAGATGGGGTCTGTTTGCTGCTAACGACTCACGTCAGCGCGCACATGCAGGCGTGTGCGAAAATGCTCCGCTGCCACTCGATGTAAGAAGGCTCATAAGAGTTGCTTATTTCAGATGACACACACCTAGTTTGGCCATTTGTCTCATGATCGTGATCAAGTTGGGTTGAAACCCTTTATGAACGCGTTCATCAGTTTATAGTTTTCATCAAAATCGTCAGTGCCCCTCGAACGATGAGGTCGGGTGTGGATCTGACCTTAACGTGTACTGGGTTGCTTAGCGCTTCTTCAAATCCCAATACCTTCATCTCAATGTCCTGGTGCGGTGGCCATTGAACGTCGCCGTTGGTGTCCGCAATTACGCCGAAGGGAACGATGTCGACATGCATATGGTCGTCTGCTTTCAACCGCTGCTTCTGCTGAGTTGTTTCGAATCCTCGATCAATTAGGCTCGCAGTCAGCAATTGGTAGCCTTCCCAATCAGCGATATCAATGGCAAAGTCGACGTCCGTGGTCGCGCGCTGAATCACGACGCCATAGTAGTGGTGCATGAGCATATCGCGCGCGGCAGCACCAACGATCAAGAATGGAATGGATAGTTTGTTCGCTTCTTCCGAAATGGCTTCTATTACGTGAATCGATGCATCGTCAAGCTTCCCCGAGATGTCGAGCAATTGTCTCCTCATAGAGCCTCCTCGCTGTCTCTAGATTTCTTGCATCATCTGTTGCCATGAGGTCGGCATACGTAAGTAGAGGGTCTGTGTACTCTTCTTCATCGTTCCCCAACCAGAATTTTTCGTAAACCTCGATGGTTGCGGTGTCTTCTCTAGTGTTCGTCTTTATGAGTCGCGCTGTTGCAATGAATTTCATCAGTTCTTCTCTTGGAAGATAAACGGTTGCAATTTGCGGTTTTAGATATTCGGTGTAGCGCATCGCCGCGATTTCTCCGCCCCAACAACCTCCCAGGTTTTGCAAATTGGTTTCTTTCCACCAGTTCGCTTCGGCAGCTTTGAACGTTCCCAGGTTGATCTTCTTACGCAGCGTCGCCGGATAGTGTTCGATCCACTTCTGGAAAAGCTCGGCCAGTCGAATGAGAACTCGCTCCTTTCTACGAGTGACGAGGTATCCGCGTTCCTTAAGGTCTTCCATCGCCTTGCCAACCGTTCCCAGCGTGACGCCGGCCAACTCAGCGATCTGACGGTAGGGCAATTTGGCTCTTTCAGGTTGCAGTAGAAGAGCGAAGGTGACTTTTAGACCAGCAGTCGTGAATGCTCGGGCGATCATTCTGGGACCAGCAAAGGCTTCTTCCTTAGGGCGGTTCCCTTTGATTTGGATGTGTAGGCCAGGTTGCTTTATGAAAATGTTGCCCGCCGTATCCAGGAACTGAACATTCGCGTGCCGCAGCTGCTCAGCGATGTTTGGGTTGATGTAATCGGCGATGAGTATGCCGTTGTCGAGTTGAGCAGTTTGTTGGATTAAACCACCAATGGGGGCGTGCTGGGTCCAGCGTTTTATTTCAGCTTGGTAGTTCACCCCGTCTATTACGAGCAAGGCATCGACGTAAATCGTACGCTTACCTCTCTCTTCTTTCTTTTCTCTTGCTACGACCTTTACGTCGAGGCCGGCCTCTCTAGCTGCGGCTGCCAGAGCCAGGTCGAGAATTTCGGTTTTCGTTTTATCACGCTGCATGTATGCGAATATATTCTGTATTTTAATAAAATACAACTAGTATAAACATACAGTATGTCGAATAACCGTGTATTTTAATAAAATACTGAATTGCAAAGTATACAAAAGTGAATAAGGAGGCGCGTTACGAGGGCTAGAAGACTAGATGTTAGGTCTGGACGGTTCGGCGGCTGCTCAAGAGAGGTGGGCCCGATTAATGACTCGTTGTTCGGCGAGCAACTGAGGTTAGTGACTTGAAATTCAATGAGTTACGAGCGCGACCGTTAATCAGCGGATAACGAGGCGCTGCCGTCCAACTCCTGCAGCGACAGAATCTGGTTGGCCAGGTTGCGCGCCATCGAACGCACCAGGGCCGGATGAGTTTCCAGCAGGTCGAGAAAGTCGATGCGGGAGATGGCAATCAGCTCACTGTCCTGGGTCACGCGTACCGTCACGGGGCGGCGCTGGCCTTGAATCAGCGACAGCGCACCAAAACCGTCCGAAGGCCCAAGCTTATGCAGTACCTGCCCCTGCAAACTGACTTCAGCAGCCCCCGTGCACAACAGATAAAAGTGGTGGCCAAGGCGCCCTTCGTGCACCACCAACTCCCCTGCGCCGGCGCTCAGCGTTTTTGAGATCTGCGCCAGCAGCCGCAGGCGCGCGGCGGGCAGGTTCTGCCCCAGGGTACTGCTGCGCAGGAAAAACATACGCTGCCAGATGTCAATTTCACCCGACGCGGCATGGTCTTCCGCCACCGCCCTGCTGGCCAGCGACACCATGGCGCTGCGGGTCACTTCAACCTGCCCCTGTACCGGAGCCGGCATGCGCGCCGCCAACGACTGCAGCCATAATTGCCCGCAGCGCGGCGCAGCGTTCAGCGCCCGGTACAGCAGATCCAGCGGCAGGCAGACATCCGCCTCCCGCAGCGGCGGCGTGCGCCCGCTCAACAGGGTTTCCTCCAGTTGTACAGCCACCCCGTCGCGCAGCACCAGCGCCGCCGGACCCACCTCCATCTGCCCGAGCTGCACCAGCGCCTCCAGTTCACTGACCCGCCAGCGGGCAAACAGCGGCACTTCCTTAAGGGTGCGCAGGGCAATCGACTCATGGGCAGTCTGCGGCACCTTCTGATCCAGGCGCTCCTGCAACTGCAGCCAGTCGCGGTCCGCATCAATGTCATGGGAGGAACGGATCGGTTCGTCCTCCAGCACCGGCACCAGACGCTTGCTCATGCGGTTTGGCAGATGTTCATCCAGCAGTTCCAGGGCCAGCGCCTTCTGCTTCTGGTCAAACCCCTGCACCGCCAGCAACATCTGCCTGAACGGGGTGTCAGGATCAGCCAGGGTCAAATTAAGAAATACATCCTCCAGGGCGGCGTCCCGTTCGCTGCGCGCGACACTCTCGGCAACCCCCGCGGAATTCAACATGTAAGCGTGGAACCGTTCCGCCTGGTTGACCGCTTCTTCAGCGTTTTCGCGCACCAGGGCCATTTCAGGCGA
The DNA here is from genome assembly GCA_028279305.1 of Pseudomonadales bacterium. GTDB lineage: Bacteria > Pseudomonadota > Gammaproteobacteria > Pseudomonadales > Azotimanducaceae > UBA4421. The sequence goes on along the minus strand of JANQOA010000197.1, from coordinate 29,165 downwards.
ACTGATGGCATAAGGTGCGCGCAGCCGCGCCTTAGCGGCACGGTTGCGTACATCCTGGGAGGCGTTGGCCATCAGGCGCATGCCCGCCAGATGCGCGCCGCGGCCCTCAATTTCAGCCAGCACGCCAAAGCTGCTGTTGGACGCAAAGGGATCCAGCGCCGCGCGTTCAAGCGCCGCTATCGCGTGTTCGCCCAGCGCCAGCAGCACCCCCCGCGCCGCATTGTAGGTCTGTTCGCGGCTCAGCCAGGGGATACACAATTCCGCATATGCAGCCTGCGGCCGCGCCGCCATCACTTCCAGCACCGCCTGCGGCGCCAGGGGTAACAGGCGCGGCAACACGTCATCAAGCTGCCCGTCCGGCCAGCCGCGCAGGCACTCCGCCGCCAACTGGGCCTGCCCCTCACTGACCTCACCCTGCAGCCATGCGCGCAGGCGCTCCTGCAGCGCCGGCGCCTGGCGCTGCACAAGCTGCGCCACGGCAGCGGTTTTGAGCAGCGTGCCGGCGGCGCTATCGGTTGTTCCAACCTGCGCATGGCTCCGCCCCTGATCCGGCCCGCCGTCGCCGTTGGCACCGTCTTCGCCCAACAACGCCCACAATTCAGCGGTGCTGAAGTTGTCAGCATCGTGGGCCAGCAATGCCGCCTGCACAGCGTCAGATTCCTGCGTAAATTGCCGGCGCAGAAATTCCCGCGCCTCATCGTCCGCGGTACGGCTGAGCGACGTCACCGCGCGTATCCTGGTCCAGTCCTCCCACAGCGGCCAATGCTGCATAATCAAGGCCACCGTCTCCCCATTCTCGTGCCCTTCAAGCAATTCCAGCGCCAGCCCTACCCTTTCCTGCAGGTCACTGCTGAGATAACCGTGCAGCGTCCGGCGCAACGCCGGATCCATGGGCACCATGCTCAACAGCTCATCATCCTTCTGTTCATAGTCCAGCTGCAGGCGCCGGGCATGCAGCGCGTCCGTCAACGCCGCAGCGTAGCGCCGGCGAACAAACCACATCAATGCGATCAACAGAAGCGCCAACACAACCACCGGATAATAAAGCTGCTGCCAGCTAATGGCGGTCTCGAATAGTGACAAATTTCCAAACGTAACCAGGAGGGCGCCGGAGGTGGCCAGCACGGCCAGCGGTTTTACCACGCCGCTGGACAGCATTGCCATGCGGATGCGTACACTGACCTTGATGGGCATGCCGGCAATGGTGCTGGCGGTGTTGTGGATATTCTGCCGCACCAGCCGCTCCATGAACTGGCTGGCACTGGTGACCAGCAGCTGCGGTAACTGGGTACCCACCGCTGCAATCAGGCCCATAATGCCCGGGTAGAACAGCAGCGAGCGCGCCGCGCCCAGATTCGACATCAGCCAGTTGCTGGCAATCAGGGCAAAAAATATCGAAGCCAGGTTCAGCCAGGAGAAGAAGTTGCCGTAAAACACCCCCAGTTCATCACCGCTGAAGTTTTCGCTGGCCATGGCGCCGAACTGGGTGCGCACGATGGTACTGAGAGCAATAATCAGGGCCCCCGCCAGCAGCAGCGCCAGCGCATATCTGTGCGCAAACACTTCACCTATACCGGCATGCGCGGTGCTGGCCCGCGGACGCTGCGATTCTTTGATCAGAGACGCCGGTATCAACAGCAGCATGATGCAGCCGGCAACAATGGGCACCACATAGATCTGCGTCCATTGCTCCGACACCCAGGACACCAGCAATGCCCCGCCTGCCGCCCCGGCGCCGCCAATGGCGCCCAGCAGGGGCAGCAGCCGGCGTGCTGAACGGGCATCTATCAGGCTGGCGGACATTCGGCCGTATTCAGCGCCGAGGATGGCCTGGTACAGCGGCACGATGGTGATGAAAGCAAAAATCGCCTCGGTATATCCGCGCCACAGATAATAAAACAACGCGCTCACCCCAAGCACCAGCAGCAGGGAGGCGCAGACATTCAGCCAGCGGGTGGGGACAACCCGGCGCAGCAACCGGTACAGGTAAAAGCCGCCCACTGAACAGATCTGCGCCGCGGCGATGCCGTAGGGCAGCCGCTGGGCATCAAACGCGCCGACAAATAACGCGTCGCTGGCGGTCACCATCATGGTGGTGGCGGCCAGCATGACAAAGTAGTAACTGCCCAGCAGAATCACCGTGCGCCACTCGTGCTTGCGCACGCTGATTATTCGATTGATCATAGCCGGCAGTATATAGCGGCGGGTAATTTCCGGTGAAGACGGCCGGCGTCGCTGAATAACAAAGCTTGTAACAAGCGCAACGGGAAGGCATGGCAACGGACGAATTTTGCGGCAATGTATATATCGACGCCCCGGCAGGCCACAGAGTGGTGCGTCTCAGCGGCGGCGAGATCATATTCGGCCGCAGCAGAAGCTGTGATGTGCCGCTGACGGACCCGAAAGTATCCGCCCGCCATCTGCGTATGGTGGTTGAACCCCGGCAGGTGACCATCGAAGACCTGCAATCAAGCGGCGGCACCACTGTCGACGGCATCCCGGTCACCACCGCAAGCGTGGCGGACGGTAACAAAATTGTGCTGGGTGACACCACTTTAACCCTGGAACTGCCCGGCCACGTGCAGGCACCCGTGCGCAATCCGGAGTACATTGAAGTTAACGCCGGCGCAGATGAACCCAGCGTGGTGGAAACCATTGCACCCGGAGAACTGACCTTGACCTACGACGGGGTGCAGCAGGCTTACCAGGACCTATCGGTGCCGCGCATTGTCGTCTACACACCCGCAGCCACCACGGAATATGTGTTGAGCGAAGGGGAGACCTATATCGGCCGCGATCCGGAATGCGCCATCAGCATCGACGATGAAGCCGTTTCCCGCCAGCATGCGGTGCTGCAAAGGCATGGCAATCAGGTGGTGCTGCGGGACCTGGGGTCCAAAAACGGCACCTTTCTGCGTGCGCGCCAGATTCAGGAACAGGCATTGTTCAACGGCGTGAACTTTCGCATCGGCCATACCTTTCTGGTTTACAAAGCCGGGGTCAGTTACAGCGAGCTGGCGGCAGCTCCCGGAACCGGCCAGGCGCGGCGCCCGGTTGTTGTGCTGCCCGGCATCATGGGCTCCGAACTGTACGCGGGTGATACGCTGATCTGGCCCAACCTGCGGCAGGTACTGCGGCGCCCGGAATCCATAGCCGTGGGTACCGCCCCCACCCTGCGGCTGGGCAAGATGGTCAAAGAAATTATCGTGATCCCCGGTTTCATCAAACTGGACGCCTATTCGGAGCTGGTGGCTTACCTGGAGCAGGAGTTGGGTTACGTAGCCGGTGAAGACCTGCTGGAATTCCCCTACGACTGGCGCCAGGATAACCGCGACACGGCGGAAAAACTTAAGCTGGCCATCGACCGGTGGCGCCGCGACGTGATCGGCACCGATACCAGGTTCACCATCCTCTGCCACAGCATGGGTGCGCTGGTGTCCCGCTACTACCTGAATTGTCTGGGCGGCGCCGAGCACGTGGATAAATTTGTTGCGCTGGCCGGCGCGCACTTCGGCGCGCCGTTTGTCATCCAGGCTCTGATGTACGGTCCCGACGTGCTGCCGTTGGGCATCCGCCGCAAGAACCTGCACGCCGCTCTGATCACCATGCCTTCAGCGTACCAGCTGGTGCCCCCCTATCCTGCCGCCTACGGCCCGGACGGCGAAGTCATCGACCTGCACGCGGACAACAGCTGGGTTAAGGAAGAGCACCGGCATCTGCTGACCAGTGCGCGGGAGTTCCACAGTGAGATCGGCCCCGGCACCAGCGTGCCGACCACCTGTATTTTCGGCTACGGTATCAAAACAGTCACCCGCATCGACGTTGGCCGGATTACCGAACAGGGCAGCTGGGACAACGTTAAGTTCCATATCGAAGCGGCCGGCGACAACCGGGTGGTGGACCGCTACGGCTATCTGCAGGGGGCAGACATCCATCCGGTGCGCCAGCACCACGGCTCCCTGTGGAACGACAACGACGTTAAGATGCGGATACGGCTGGAACTGCTGGAAGGATAAGCGCGGCTCATGAGCAGTGACGACAACCTGGAGCCGGGCACCGTATTCCATACCGACAGCGGCCGGCGCGCCGGATCCGTAGGCAACCTGCTGGGCGCAGGCGGCCAGGGTGCGGTCTACGAAATCAGTCTGGACGGCGGCAGGTTTGCCCTGAAGTGGTACCACGAACATTACATTGCGCTGGATACCGGCCTGCGCAGCCGGCTGTCCAAAGCGGTGGAGCGCGGCGCACCGGATCCGCGCTTCTTGTGGCCGCTGGAGATGGTCAGCATCCCGGGACACGCAAGTTTTGGTTACGTCATGCCGCTGCGCCAGGCGGAGTATGTGGGCATGCGCGAGTTGATCGCTCCGCCGCCGCAGCGGGTGGAGTTGACCCTGGCCCAACGCGCCCGGGTCAGCCGGCACGTGGCCCACTGTTTTCTGCAACTGCACGCCAGCGGGTTCTGTTACCAGGACATCAACTTCGGCAACATATTCCTCCACCCGCAGCAGGCCGACATCCTGGTCTGCGACAACGACAACGTAAACATCGACGGTGCGCCGGCCAGCATCTACGGCACCCGCAAATTCATGGCACCGGAGGTGGTGCGCCGCGAAACCCTGCCGTGTACAAAAACCGACCTGTTCTCCATGGCGGTGATGTTCTTTTACGTCATGTTCGGCTGGCACCCCCTGGACGGCAGGCGCGAGGCGGAAATCCGCATTCTCGATGCGGACGCTGAAAACCGTCTGTACGGAACCGAGCCGGTATTTATCTTTGACGATGTAAACTCCGCCAACGGGCCGCTGGAGGGCATGCACGATGCCCTGGTGTACCGCTGGCAATCCTTGAACCCGGCGCTGCGCAGCCTGTTTTCAAGATCCTTCACAACGGGTTTGTTCAACCCTCAGCTGCGTATTCACGAACACGAATGGCGCAGCGTGTTCGACGCCATCCCGGCGGCGGTTTATCAGTGTGCCGAATGCGGCTACGAAAACATCGCCCAGTTGGATGACCAGGGTAACCGCACGGATGTGCTGTGCGGCTACTGCCGGCGGGACCCCGGCATGGCGGCGCTGATGCAGATGGGGCGCCGCATCCTTGTGTTACAGGCCGGCGCTACGCTGGCGCAACGGGATGTGGATGACAGCGGCGCTGACGCCCCGCTCGCCCGGGTCGAGGCCCACCCGGAACACCAGCACGTGCTGGGGCTGCGCAACCTCAGCAACAGCACCTGGCGGGCGGAAATTCCCGGTTACAGCGCTACGCCGATTAATCCGGGACAGACCATCCGCTTATTGCACGGGCTGAACCTGGAGCTCGACAGCGGACCGGCGCTGATCAACAACCCGGAGGACACAAGTGGCTGACCCCGGAGGTAAACAATGGCGGGCCGGCGGCGCCAGCGCCATAGGCTCTGCACACCTGCGCCGCAATACACCCAACCAGGACGCCTGGTACGCCAGTCCCCAAAGCCAGCCAGGCACACGTTTCATGATCGCCGTGGCTGACGGCCACGGCAGCAACCGCCATTTCCGTTCCCAGAGCGGGGCTGAGCTGGCCATCAGCGCTTTTCAACAGGCTGTGGAATGGGTGCTGGACGACCCCCAGGAGCTGCGCGGACTGGGTGAAGATATTGTCACCCTGTGGCGGCGCCTGGTGGTACAGCACATCAACGCCAACCCCTATGCGGAAAACTACAGTTTTGATCCCTATGAGCCTTACGGCACCACCCTGGTGGGGGTAGCCGGCAACGCGCATTTCTGCCTGGCTCTGCAGATCGGCGACGGCGACCTGCTGTGGGGTTATGCGGATGGTTCGGTAACCCGGGCTTTGCCCGCGGATGAAGGCCTGCATGGGGAGCAGACTTATTCGCTGTGCATGGCGGACGCGCAAAGTCATCTGCGCATCCGCGTGCTGGGCAGCGGTGAAGCCTGGCCGGATTTTGCCCTGGTGGCCACCGACGGCGTGTCAAAGTCATTTGTGGATGACGCCACCTTCACAAAAACGGTACAGCACTACCGCGAACTGGTGTCCGGACAAGCTGAACTGCAGGCCACCCTGCAGGCCCTGCCGGACTGGCTGCGGCAGGTTTCGGACGCCGGCAGCGGGGATGACGCCACCTTGTGCCTGGCTTCGTCAAGATTTACCGCATAGAACAGAATGGACACAATAGGCAAGCTGCGTTAGAAAACGTCGGGCGGCGCTGGGATAGAGGGAGCAAACTATTCGATGAATGACAAAGAGAAAGATAAAGAGACAGACAAAAAAACCGATAGTCAGACGGATAACAAACAGACAGACAGACAGGCGGCGCCGCGCCCTGACATGCCGCCGGTGCCCCGGGACTACAACGAGCCGAGTTATTCCGAGCTGGTGCCGCTCAAGTCCAGTACCATCAACATTTTCAAAAGTCCCATCTTCTATCTGGTGATCTTCACCGGCCTGGCGACGCTGGTGGGTTTTGACTACATGTTTGAGCTGATGCAGCGCCCTACCGAACAGACGTTTATCACCTTCGGCCTGCTGTCCATCAGCTATCTGCTGGCGCTGCTGCTGCTGGTGCTGTTTATCTACTCCCGCACCGACAAGCCATTCTGGGTGCCTCTGCTGAACGCGGTATTTGTTGCCCTGCTGCTCACCACCAGCCTGGGCATCATTTACTTTGTGGTGTTCCGCGGCATCCTCCCCGGCGGTGAGGCATGGACCGGTTCCAACGATTTCTTTTCCGCGTTTATCGGCATGTTTTTCGGCGCCGGCCTGATGGAAGAACTGATGAAAGTAACCCTGGTGCTGCTGCTGGCATACATGTCGCTGCACCCGCAGACCTGGCAGCCGCGCCTGGGGGAAAAGTGGTTCGAGTACCTGCGCGTGCGCGGCCCGTTGGACGGTATGTTGCTGGGCCTATGCGGCGGCGCCGGCTTTATCCTCATCGAAACCGGCTTGCAGTATGTGCCCGGACAACTGAAAAGTACCTATGAAGCCACCGGCGACGGCGGCGCCAGCATGGCCTACGCGTTGATGCTTATGTTACCGCGCACCATCGGCGGTATTGTCGGCCACATGGGCTGGGCCGGCATCAACGGTTATTTTATCGGTTTGTGGGTGGCCAGACCCAAGGACGGGTTCAAGTACGTGATCTACGCATGGCTGGGCACTTCCGCCTTGCATGCGATGTGGAACACCAGCAACTTTTTTGAGCCGCTGCAATATCTGGCGGTGGGTGCCGGCGGCGTGTTCCTGGTTGCATGCCTGCTGAAAGCCAGGCAGATCGCCATGAGCCACGGCCGCTATACGGATACCTACGGTTCCATTGTTGTAGGCGCAGACGCGGCCGCTGATGCGCCCCAGCCTGCAGCACCTGCTGCCGCACCCCGGGCCAATCCGGCGCCGGCCGCCGCACCTCAGGCCAACCCGGCCCCGGCTGCGGCGCCCGCATCCGCCCCGCCGGCGGCGGCGGAATTGCGCCTGGTGTTCGAGTCCGCCACTCTGCCGGTTGCGGTGGGGCCCCTGGACCTCAGCCAGATCCCCGCGCTGGCCGGCGCTACCGCGGCTGAAATCACCCAGCATCCGGTGCGGGCGGATGTGCTGGGCCTGAAGAATAACGGCAGCGGTGATTGGACCGCCACCCTCCGCGACGGCAGCCTGCAGACCATCAATCCGGGACGCAATATCCGGCTGGCTAACGGCGTTAAAATTGATTTCGGCGCGGGTATCACCGCGGAAGTACTGGGTTGAGGTAATATCATGACAGACCAACGCCCGCCCGTGCCGCAGATCGATCCCGCCGCGCTCACCCGCCGCCAGCTGCACGTGCTGTTTGCGCTGGATTGCTCCGGATCCATGCGCGGCGACCGCATCGCTTCCTTGAATTACGCCATGCGCAGCGCCATTCCGGAACTGCAGGCAGTGGCCCGGGAAAACCCCGAAGTACAACTGTTTGTACGCGTGCTGCGCTTTGATACCGTAGCACGCTGGCACATCGAAGAACCCTGTCCAATTGCTGACCTTACCTGGGAAGACCTGAGTGCCGGAGGTGAAACCGCCATGGGCGCGGCTTTGCAGATGCTGGCTGAGGTGCTGGATTCCGAACAGGCGCCCCGGCAGCTGCCGCCGGTTATCGTATTGACCTCAGACGGTTATCCCACCGACGATGTGGATCAGGGCCTGGCTGCCTTTTTTGCCAGGGACGCAGCGCTGGCTGCCACCCGCCTGGCCATCGCCATCGGCAGCAACGCGGATCTGGAAACCCTGGAGCGCTTCATGGACAGCCCCCAGGAACGCCTGAAACCGCTGCGCGCCAACAATGCGCCGGATCTGGTGAAAAGCATCAAGTGGGCAACCACCGCCCCGGTCAAAGCCACCTCTTCCCCCACCAATGCGCCGGACCCGGCTTCGCAACTGGCCCAGGACGCCCCGGAGTTGGAGGCTCCGGGCTCTTCGGTGGTCTGGTAGTTATAACAAACATGCACGCGGACATGCAGATGCAAAGGAGATAATAAGTGTCGGATACTGAAGTTTATGACCGCCTGGCTAAAGTCCTGAGGGATGTGCACGAGCGTTTTCCGGAAGACGGCTTCAGCAAACATCAGCGCCTGCGCGGGCTGCTAGCTGACCACATGCAAGACGCGGACCGGGAGATCCGCATTGCCCTTGATGTGATCGACGAGGGGGTGATCGATATTCTGACCAACTCCCCGGCAGAAGAATTAGGCATGCAGACCGACAGGCTGGTGACCCGCCTGGATACCAGCCGCGGGGTGCGCGAAGACATTGCCCGGCAGGTGATCCAGGCATTCACCTACGCGTTGGGGCTGGGTGAGCTGCCGTCCACCCTGCCTGCGGCGCAGCTGCCCCCGGTACCGCCGGCTGCAGGCGCGGATGACTGGGTCGGGGTATCCGAGGTTGTCCAGCCTGACCAGCCGCAACCGGCGCCGCCTGCCGGCGGCAACAACAGCCAACCGGCTGACGGGCATGAAACTGCCGGCGGCGGCTCGCTGCTGAGCAAACTCGGCAGCGGCAACAACCGCTATATTCTTATTGCGGTGGCTGTGGTGCTGGGCCTGTACCTGCTGATGCCGCGCCCTGAAGCACCGCAACCGCAACAGCCCGAGCAGCCTAAAACCCAGGAACCGGCGCAGCCGCAGCCGGCACAGAAACCGCAGCCTGCGGACCCGCAACCCCAACCGGCGGTGCAACCCCAGGTCAATCCGGGCAATACGCCTAACCAACCCAACGCAGCGGTGGTACAGCAGCAGTGGTACGACCCTTATGGAAACGTCTGGAATATGCGGGTCAGCAACACCCAGTTTGAGGGTTACAACAGCAATCCGAACAACCCGGCATACGGCATGACGGGGATGATAGACCCTAACTCCGGCATGGTGGTGTACGAACTCTACAACCGCGGCGGCCAGCTGGTGGGCCAGGGACAGGGGCAGTATTCAGACCAGACACATATCGACTTCACCACCCTGGACGTGTACGGCAATCTGGCCGGCCAGGGCCAGTTGCACATTAATCACGCGCCGCGCTAGCGCCTTCCGCCCGGCTGCTTTCCGCCAGAAAGGAATCGATGGCGTCCAGCAGCCTGCTAAAGCGGCGGTTGCCGGCTTCCAGCAGGCGGCCGTCCGCGGTGGTCAGGTCTTGCGGCAACACCAGGCCGGCATGGGTGACATTATCCTCCAGCGGGAAAATGCATAAGCGGCAGTGGTCACCGGCGGTTTCCGCCAGCCGCTGGATGCCGCGGATATCAGCCGTCAGGTCGTCTTCGGAATGGGCGGCAAATATACGACGGCGGTACGCCCGGCTTTCGGCAAAAGTGGTGTACAGATTGTCCAGCTCGGCAATCAGCCGCGCTAACTCGCGCGCCCCGTCCATATCCACATAGGCGTAGCGGTAGGGATTTTCCCCCACCAGCGGGCGGTTGCGGTTGCGCGCATCCAGCGCCCGGTTCACCCACTTGTTGCGCAGAATCATCTCGGCCAGGTCACCGAGCAGACTGTTGCCGCGGATAATCAGGTCCAGGGCGCCGGAGAACAGGAACAGGTCCCCGCTGACCTGTTCGTTATTGCACAGCGCATGCAGGCTGAGCGCACCGCCGGTGGACAGCCCGCCCACACTGACCCGTTGCGGCGTGGCCGCATGCGCCTGTTGCACCGACCAGGCAACATTGCGCTTCCATTCCTCCAGGGAAACATCGTTCATGCCGCGGGGCTCAACTAAACCGTGCCCATGCAACAGGGGCAGATAAACGTTGTAGCGGTGCCGGCTATAAAAGTGATCTGCTATGGCCTGCATGAAATAGGGGGAATCGGAGAGGCCGTGCACCAGCACCACGGACCCCTGCGGTTCCGCGTGCAGCCGCACCCTGGGGTGACAGCCGTCCCGCACCGCGGCTGCGGAAAAGTATTCAAACTGCAGGTAGTACGCATGCCATTCATGCGCCCTCGCATCCGCCCTTTCACTCATTTTTCGCACTCCCTCGAGTAGCGTGCTCTGTAAAGCCCGTTCCGGGCAAAGTGTACCAACCTGCGCCGCAACCGGTTGCAGCGTCAAGCCCCCTGCAACTTCCATATGGGTATTTACTTATTGAGTAATACTTTGTAAAGTAATACTCAACAACAATCAGATGGGACCATGCACGCCCAATCACGCACCGGCACCGCCCCGGCCTACCGGCGGCAACCCGAAGCCAAGCGCGAGCTGCTGCTGGCATCCGCGCGCGTGTTATTCGCCGACAAGGGTTTTGATGCCACCTCCACCGCTGAAGTAGCCCGCCACGCCGGGGTCAGTGAAGGCATCCTGTTCCACCATTTCGGTTCCAAAAAAGGCCTGCTGGAACAACTCGCGGAAGAATTTGCCCGTGAGGCGGCACAGTTCACCATGCCGTCGGGCGCAACCCAGATCACTGAAGAATCCGTGGTCCGCAACGCTTTTGAATTTGCCGAAAGCCACCCCGAGCTGTACGAGATCATGGCCAAAGGCGGCGCCGGCCTGGCGGAGTTGGAACGCACGACCCAGAGTGACATTCTGCTGGCCACCATTGAAAAAAACCTGCGGCAAGCCATGGCTGAGGGTCAGATCCGCCGCGGCAACCCGCGCATCATGGCTGAACTGCAATTTGCCGTGGTGGACAGCGCTTACAAAGCCTGGCGCCGCAGCGGCAATCCCGCGTTGCGGGAAGAATACATTCTCGAAGCCATCGGCTGCATGAAGGCCATGATGGCGCCTACTCAACCGACCGATGACCGTAACGCTGAACAACCTTAACCGATAGAAGGAGCCCATCATGAGCGAAGCTGCTGCAGAACAAACGCCTTTCTGGCTGTCCGGCAATTTTGCCCCCACATTTGACGAAGTCACCGAAACCAAGCTGGAAGTGACCGGCAGCATTCCGCCGGAATTGAACGGCCGCTACCTGCGTAACGGCGCCAACCCGCAAACCGGGGAAAGCCCGCACTGGTTTCTGGGCAACGGCATGATTCACGGGGTTGAACTGAATAACGGCAAAGCCAACTGGTACCGCAACCGCTATGTGCGTACGCCGATGCTGGACGACCCCCAGGCCAACGCCATGGAGGTCCTGGATGACCGCAGCAAAAGCCTGGCCAACACTCACATTATCGGCCACGCCGGCAAGATTCTGGCCCTGGAAGAAGGTCACTGGCCGTTTGAGCTGAGCCCGGACCTGGAAACCGTTGGGCCTTACAGTTACAACGGCAAGCTGGAAACAGGCATGACCGCGCACCCGAAAATCTGCGCGGAAACCGGCGAGCTGCTGTTTTTTGCCTACGGCATGGTACCGCCTTATCTGACCTACCACCGCGCTTCCGCTGACGGTGAGTTGCTGCAAAGCGAAGTCATCGAAGTGAAAGGCGCCACCATGGTGCACGACTTTAATATCACGCGGAATTTTGCAATCTTCATGGACCTGCCGCTGGTCTGGAATCTGGAAAACGCCGCCAATACCGGGCTGCCGATTCAGTGGAGCGACGAGTACGGCGCGCGCCTGGGTGTTATGCCGCGCAACGGCAACAACCAGGATGTCGTCTGGTACGACATCGACCCCTGTTACGTCTACCACCCGCTGAACGCCTACGAAGAGGGTTCCGACATCATCATTGATGTATGCCGCATGGCTCATTCCATGAAACCCGATGCCGGTGAAGTACCCCCGGTACTGTACCGCTGGACAATCCACCAGGACAAAGGCACCGTCAGCGAAAGCCAGCTTGACGACCGCGCGGTGGAATTCCCCCGCGTACCGGATGCTGTGGTCGGCTTGAAGCACCGCTACGGATACACCGCTGAATTCGGCTCCGGCCTGCCGGCGGCCGCCGCGTTCCGCAAGTACGATCTGCAAACCGGCGCCACCAGCGCCCACGAGCTGGGTGCCGGCCGCATGGGCGGTGAACCGGTGTTTGTACCCGCGGCTGGCGCCAGCGCTGAAGACGACGGTTACCTGCTGAGTTTTGTTTACGACCAAGCGGTTAACCGCAGTGAGCTGGTGATTGTGAATGCCAACGATGTCACTCAGGCGCCGGTGGCCCGCATCCACCTGCCGACCCGGGTGCCCGCCGGTTTCCACGGCAGCTGGATTGCCGACCCGGCTTAAATCCGCTTACCCGTTGTGCCCCAGGTAGCGGCTGTACTGGAACGCCAGCCACCGCTCAATGGCAAACACCACGTTTTCGCTGTGGGGAGTACGGGTCAGATCGAAGGCGTGCTGCGCGCCTTCGATCTGCGCATAACATACGCTTTCACCGCTGACCTCAGCCAGGCGCGACGCAAAGTGACTGTTGGTGGCCACCGGCACCAGGGTGTCTTTGTCGCCGCAGATGACAAAAAAGGGCGGTGCTTGAGCGTGCACCCGGCGTAACGGCGACAGCTGGGTCCACAGGTGTTCAGCCTCCGCCAGCGGCTGTTTGATGACCGAATCCGCGAGAAACTTCTGCAGGTTGTCATTGGGCTGATGCTGACCGTCGTTTAACAGATCCACCGCCCCGTAAAAAGGCACACACCCCTGCACGGTGGTGTCCTGACCCTCTGCGCCGGGCTGGAACGTGTCATCGTTGACGGTCAACGCCAGCAAAGCACTGAGATGCCCGCCGGCGGAACCGCCGGTCGCAACGACAAAATCCGGATCCCCGCCGTATTCCGCAATATGCTGCTTGATCCACAGCAGCGCATTTTTAACGTCAACAATATGTTCCGGCATGGTGGCGCCGGGACTTAAGCGGTAGCCGGCGCTCACGCAGATCCAGTCACGCAGGGCCAGATGGTTCATCAGCGGACGGGCCTGCTCGTTCTTACTGCCCATGTTCTCCGTCCAGGCGCCGCCATGAATCTGCAGCAGCACCGGCCGCCGGCTGCCGTGGCCCCGCTTGCGGTAGATGTCCAGCCGGCGGATGCCTTCGCCGTAAGAAATGTCTTTGACAATCTCCACCCCGGGCAGATCCTGGGGGAAGGGCCAGAAAATCCGGCGCATGTGCAGCCCGTTGGGGAACTGCGCGCGCAGCTCGGGCAGGATCTGCTGTTTGTAATCCGCCCCCAGACCCTCCTGCAAAGCCGCTTCCACCTGTTCGCGGGTGGTATAGCTGCGCAGGTGATACAGCACCAGGCCCAGGCCCGCGCCCAGCGCCAGCAACATGCCCAGGTTGCCGCTCCATCCCTGGGGACCGGAGCTGAGGTACAGGAGCGTGATAAAGGTGTGCACAACAAAAAAGTGCAGCGCAAAGAGGTTGAGCAACAGGCCGAACATGAAACTGACCAGCGCCACATTGGCGGGGCTGTAGACCGGGCGCCAGAGGTTGTAGACCAGGGCGGCCATCAGGATTGTGTATAGGAAAAACAGAACGTTCATAGAGACAGGTTAGCTTTTTTTGTTTTCCTATTCTGCCCGGGCTGCTTATCGAGGACTTTTGGAGTGAGTTCTTTTGGGTATTCAGTTCTGGCCGGGCTGCTTGGTGAATAGCAGGGGAGTTTCAGGAACGCCGTGAATACGTCCATGTAGGCTCCGGCGCCGACGTCCTGTCGGCGACGGTCCTGAAACTCTGCTATTCACCCGCAGCCCTACATTGCTGCAGCCCAAAATAAACGCTCCCAGCCTTAGAGTTTTGCTACACCCAGGCGTTGAACGAACACACCGGGTGATTAGCTTGAAAGAAGTTCCGCTACACCCTGGAATCAACGCATGTGCGCTGGGTATCAGCGCGGTGGGTGCACCAGGAAACTGTGACTGTCTGAATGTAGCGAAAACACCAGCAGGGTATCTGCACAACAGGCCGGTGGACGGGTAACTCAGTGGTTTCGGGGTGTGGGCGACAGGATGTCGCCGCCACAGCCTATAGGGATGTATTTACGGCGGCCCGGTACCACTGAGTTGCTCGGTAACCGGCCGGGATGAACAGTACCCAATCGGGGACGTATTTACGGCGTTCCTGAAACTCCCCTGCTATTCACCAAGCAGCCCGGGCAGAACTGAACACCAAAAAAAAAACATTACGTAGATCCATCCCACCGCCTGTGATACAAGACAAGCAACTCAAAGGGGCAAACTATGATCAGAATTCCGTTTCTTGCCGTGGCTTTGTTAAGCCTGGCCGCCTGCGGCTACATTCCATTTTCCGGCGGTGCTCTGCAGGGCACTCAATCCCAGATGCCAGAGGACTGGAGCGTTGCCGCGGCAGTGGACATTGTGCAGCTGGAAACCAACCCGGCGGACCCTTATTCGGTAAAACTATGGATTATCGGGCTGGGTTCAGCAGCGTACGTGCACGCCGGCGCCAACCGGACCACCTGGGTGGAGCACATCGAAAGTAACAACGAAGTGCGTTTGCTGGCTGACGGTGCTTTGTACGACTTGCAGGCGGTGCGGGTCACCGACGCTGCGGAGTTCAAGCGCTTCGCTGACGCTTACGAAGGCAAGTACGGTAACCGCCCGCGCAACGAAAACGTCAACGAAGCCTATCTGTTCCGCCTGCAGCCGCGGTAACGCGGCCGCAGCTACGCTGAGAGTTACAGCGTGGCGCGCAGGGTCACCCCCCAGGTGCGCGGTTCGGTGTGGTATTCGCTCAGCGAACCTTCGCGAATCACCGAGTTAAAACCGCCGGCGCTGAAGTCTTCGTCAAACAGATTTTTGGCCCACAGCGAGACGTCGTAACGGTCAGCGGCAAAGCGGTAACCGAGCCGCAGGTTGGTCAACGTGTAAGAGTCGGCAAACTTGTTGGGGTCGTTGTCGGTGCCTGCCGGGTTGTCGTCCCTCCAGTTCACATCCAACTGGCCGTAGAACAAACCGCCGTCCTGCATGCGGTGCTGCACCTGGGCGGAACCGAATATCGTCCATTCCGGCGTGCCGCCAACGGTATTGCCGCTGCTGTCACAGACCGTGGGGAAGGCCGGTTCGGCTGCGTCCGGTTCGTTGCCGAACGGCGTGCGGATACAGGAACCGCCGACAAATGAGTCATATTCCGCATCCACGTAAGCAACGCCTGAAGTCAGGGTCAGCCATTCGGCGGGCAGCGCAAATACCTCCAGCTCAAAGCCGCGGGTTTGAATTTCACCGGCGTTCTGCAGCACAAACCCCGTGCCGACAAATGTATTGGCCTGGAAATCTTCAAAGTCGGTGATGTACACCGCGGCGTTGATGCGCAGCTTCTTGTCGAGGAAGTCACCTTTCAGACCAATTTCGTAAGAGTCGGAAATTTCCGGATCAAACAGCAGCGGGGAACCGGTCAGCGCCGGGTCGATGCGGTCGATATTGGTACCGCCGGACTTATAACCCCGGCCGTATGAAATATACGTCATGAAGTCTTCGGTCCAGTAGTAGGTGAGCTTGGCGGTGCCGGTAAACTCTTCGTCTTCAAACTTCACGCCGTTGACGTCCGGCACAAAGGGTGACAAAGGTGTAAACGCAGCCCAGATCGGGTTGAACTGGCTTTCGGTGAAAATCACGTCCATGTCTTTTTCTTCATCCAGGTAACGGATCCCCAGCGTGACGATCAGATCTTCCGTCACGTTGAAGTCCGCTTGAGCAAATATCGCCCAACTGGTCTGTTCCTGATTGGAGAAGTTGTCCGACTGCCCGTTCTCCGGAAATGCCGGATCGTCACAGATGGCGGCTATGCCGGCGAGGGCACAACCCGCCGGTCCGCCCAGCAGCGCGCTGTTGGTTAAACCGCCGGTAAGCAGCAGATTCGCCGTTGAACCCAGCCGCAGGGTGGTTTCGTTTTCCAGGTCCTGGTCGAAGTAATACAAGCCTGCCACATAGGTAATGCTGTCCCCCGCGGTACCGGCTATGCGGAACTCCTGGGTAAACGTGTCCTGCTCGGTAAAACCGCCGCTGGCGCTCAGGGTGTCCAGGGAGGTGAAGTCCGCGTCGACAAAACTGGTGGCTTCATAGCTGCGGTAAGCTGTTATCGACGTCAAGGTCATCGTGTCATTCAGGTCGTAGTTGATTTCCGCGGAGATACCGGACTCTTCGATTTCCGCAAAAGGATCAATGTCCTGGGCCACCCGGTCGCGGTCGAAGTCGTCCGCCAGCACCACCGTGCCGCCCAGAGCTTCGATGGGCAGAACAAAACTGGCGCCGGGTAACTGGCCGGTGGGCGGCAGGGTGCCGCCGGCAGCAAGAAACAGCGCATTGGTGTCGCCCGGGCCGTCAAAAGAGTTACTGGCGGAACAGCACTTTTCATCAATTTCGGAATAGTCCGCAATGATGCGGATGCTCAGGTCATCGGTGGGTACCACCAGCAACTGGCCGCGCAGCGAATAGCGGTCGCGGTCGTTCAGTTCTTCACCGGTGGTGATGTTGTCCACATAACCGTCCCGTTCTGTGTAACCGGCGGACAGGCGGGCTGCCGCTTTGCCGTCCCAGAACGGAACGTTAATGGCGCCGTTCAGGTTGCCGTAACTTTCGTTACCGCCGTTAACCTCAACGTAACCACCCACTTCGTCCAGCTGCGGCGCCACGGTGAGGAATTGTACCGCGCCGGAAGCGGTGTTTTTGCCGAACAGGGTGCCCTGGGGGCCCTTCAGCACTTCAACCCGCTCGATGTCAATCAGATCGTTGATGGCGGAAGACTGACGCGCGCGGTAAACACCGTCTACGTATACCCCAACCGAAGACTCCAGCGACAGGCTGTTGCCGGCGGTGCCTACCCCGCGGATGTTAAAGTTGGACTGCGCCACGGACTGGTTGTTGTAAACCGTCAGGCCGGGGACAAAAAACTGCAGTTCCAGGACGTCGTCCACACCCGCGTCGTCAAGGAACGCGGAGTCGAATGCGGACACCGAAATGGGCACATCCTGAATGCTCTGCTCGCGCTTCTGCGCGGTGACGATGATCTCTTCAATTACAAAATTGTTGTCGGCTGCCTCAACAGCCCAGGCGAAAGTACCGCAGAGGACAAACCATACGCTACCAACACCTGCAAGCAAGCGACGTATTACTCTCATAAATTTCCCTTTAAATAGATTTAGAGATAAGACTCTGCCGGGGGCCGCTCTCCAATCGGCACCGCACCCCAGCCATTGCGGCGTGCACCGTATATTTTTTACATCGATAGTTCAAGATTGTTGGGTCGAAGTGTCTGACATTTTCACATTAACTTTCTTTAAGCTCGCCTTGGGCCGGCTTAAAACCCGTATGAATGTCAGATAACCCGCTCTTCATACCACCCCACTGCTGTGGAGACGCAGGGTCCCGTACTGCTTTTGTAAAGCAGTATTGCTTTTGCAAAGCAGTACTGCTTTTACCAAGCAGTATTGCACCACCGCGGTGCATTTTCGGAACAGGGTATCAGGTCAACGTCACCAGAGGCGGCGGCTGGCAATGCGGCTCGCCGATTGGAACGTGCGGTTGCGCAGGTCCATCAGGCGTGCATTGAGATTGCGGTAGCGTATGGGATCTTCCTGCTGCCATTGGCTGCCGATGGTCAGATCGGCAAAAGTATCCGCACCGTTAAAACAGCCGAGAATATAAGTGGCGCCGGCAAGTTCGGAGTTTTTGACTTTGGTCAAACCGCGGCGCAGATAAGCGGACCAGAACTCGTCCCCGCTTTCGTCCAGCAGGCTTAAAAGCTGCTCAAGCAGATCAGCAAGGTTGCGGAATTCTTCCTGAAGTTGCACGGCAGCTCAGGCGTAGTGCCGGGCGACGTCGCGGATGGGTTCCGCATCCCGCCAGATACGCGCAAGAATCAGCGCACCCTGTACGGCGCCAATCAGACTGCGGGCCTGCCGTTGGGCGTCCGCCGGTTTATGACCGGCGCGCGCAAACACGCCGGCTATCACTTCCATCCAGCCCTCCAGCGCAGCTTTGCCGGCCGCTGTCAGGGCGGGTGAATCCGGCGCCGTTTCCAGCATGGTGGTGGCAATCGGGCAACCGGAGCGGAAACCGGATTCCTCCATCCAGCCCGCCATGGTTTCACAGTAGCCTTTAACAAAACTACGCACGCTACGCTTCTGCGCGCTCAGGCCCTCGAGCATTTCCCGCACCATGTTGCCCGCCAGGTGCACCGCATCTTCAGCCAGAGCTTCCTTGCCGCCGGGGAAATAGTGATACAGCGAACCCCTGGGCGCCGCGCTGTCGTGCAGAATCTGATTCAACCCGGTATTGGCGTAACCCTGGCGGCGGAACAACCGCATTGCCGTTTCCACCAGCGCCTGCTTGTGCACCGCTTTTGCCGGCATCAAAGCCTCCATTTGATTTTATGTAGACTAATCTATATATTTTCAGGAATTATAACAATCGGTCTACATCATGCAGCCATCAACGGATACCACCTTTTCACACCCGCACATCCAGCTCAGCCGTTCCGGCAATGCCTCCTGGATTGCCGTCGACGACGGCAAGGTAAACGCCATGAGCGGCACCTTGCTCGACAGCATCAGCGCTGCCCTGGCGGACGCCCGGCAGGCGGCACTGCCGGTGGTGATCAGCGGCCGGCCGGGCATCTTCTCCGCCGGCTTCGATATGAAAGTACTGGGCAGCGGTGACCGCTCCCGGCAACAGGCGCTGTTGAATAAAGGCATAGACCTTATTGCCGCCATGCTCAGCTACCCGCTGCCCATCGTCTGCCTGTGCAGCGGCCACGCTTACCCCATGGGTGCCTTCATGCTGTTGAGTGCGGACTATCGTATCGGCGCCAGCGGTGACTGGCGCATCGGCCTCAACGAAGTGGCTATTGCCATGACCGTGCCGCCTTTTGCCCTGGCGCTGGCGGAACACCGTTTAACCCGGCCCGGGCTGGCCAGGGTCGGCACCGCCGGCCTGCTGGCGCCGGCCCAGGCGCGTGAGTACGGCTACCTGGACGAAGTTGTCGACGCGGCAGACCTGCATACGACTGCCGCCCGCGTTGTTGAGGAATTTGCAGCGCTGGACCTGCCCAGCTATCAGGCCACCAAACAGGCCATGAACCACACCGTGCTGCAGCGGGTGCTTGGCGCCAAAGCTATGTTTTTGTAGTGTACCCGGCTGACGCAGTTGCCTCCGCACCGCTGCCGGGGGCAGCCGGATCATCAGCCGGGAGAAACTCGTGCGCGAATCTGTTTTTACCTTAATGCTGCCGGGCTTACTGGCCGGCCTGCTGTGGGCCGGCCCGCTGTTGGCGGCTGCGCCCATGAACAGCCACCAGGCGATGGCGGTGGACATTCTTAAGCAACTGGTGGAAATCAACACCACCGACTCAGCCGGTGACAACACCGCCGCGGCCCGGGCCATGGCCGCGCGCCTGCTGGAGGCGGGTTTTGATGAAGCGGACGTACATGTGATCGAGCCTGTGCCCGGCAAAGGTAATCTGGTGGCGCGCTACCGCGCAGCCGCCCCCAGCCGGCAGCCGCTGCTGTTTCTTGCACATATTGATGTTGTGGAAGCGGACCCGCAGGACTGGAGCGTTGAGCCGTTTACCTTTCTGCAGCGCGACGGTTACTTCTACGGCCGCGGCACATTGGACAACAAAGACGAGGCGGCTATTGCCGTAGCCAACCTGATTAAGCTGAAGCGCGAGGGATATCAGCCCAACCGGGACATTATCATTGCCCTCACCGCTGATGAGGAGGGCGGCCCGGCCAACGGTGTCCAGCATCTGCTGGCTGAGCACCGTGAATTGATCGACGCTGAGTTCGCCATCAACGAGGGCGGCGGCGGCGGGTTGTTCGATAACAAGCCCCTTATCAACTCCGTGCAGGCAGCGGAAAAGGTCTACCAGACTTTTACCGTGGAGGCGACCAACCGCGGCGGACACAGCTCCCTGCCCCGCGATGACAACGCCATCTACGATCTGATCCGCGCGCTGGACAACATCAGGCAATTCAGCTTCCCGGTGGAATTCAACCCGGTCACCCGCGCTTATTTCCGCCAGACCGCGGAAACCCTGCCGGCAGCCACTGCCGCGCACATCAAGCGGCTGCTGCAAAACCCCCGGGACGATGAAGCGGCGGCCGCACTGGCCGCTGAACCGGGTTTTAACGCCCGCCTGCGTACCACCTGCGTGGCCACCCAACTGCACGCCGGCCACGCTGAGAACGCGCTGCCGCAGCGTGCTCAGGCTACCGTGAACTGCCGCATGATGCCCGGCTCGGATGCTGAGATAATCCGCCGCACCCTGGCGGCTGTAATCGACAATCCGGCCATGACCATCACCCCGGCCAGGCCGGCCCTGTCCAGCCCGCCGTCACCGCTGGCGGAAGACATCCTGGCCCCGATCATGGCCATCACCGCCCGCATGTGGCCTGACGCAACCGTGGTGCCGGTCATGAGTACCGGCGCCACCGACGGTTTGTTTTTGCGCCGCGCGGGTATTCCGGTATATGGTGTTTCAGGCATTATGGTGGACGTTAACGACATTCGCGCGCACGGCAGGGACGAGCGCATCCGGGTCAAGTCTTTCCTCGAAGGGCTGGAGTTTGCCGAGCGGCTGATGCGCGCTTACTCAGGAGGTGAATAATGCCCCGATGGCTTTCCATTTCGCTTATTGTGCTTGTTGTCCTGTTACTCGCGGGTGCCCTGGCCGCACCCCTGGGGCCGGTGCCCGGCTTCCGGCTGGGGGGCACTGAAGCAGCACCCCCGGCCCGCTGGTCCGACCTGCACCTGCCCCACGAAGTACTGCTGCAAACCAGCGGCGGCCTGTTGCCGCGGGTGGTTACCATCTGGGTGGTGGAAACGGACAACGAATTGTACGTATTCGGTTCACGCGACAGCGGCTGGGTTGAATCCGCGCTGCGCTCACCCGCCGTGCGCCTGCGCGTTGAAGACACGGTTTACAGTTTGCGCGCCGAGGCGCTGCAGCCGCCGGAACCGGACATCTACCGGAAATACGTTGACCGCTACGCAGCCGACTACCCCGACATCATTGCGCAGATGCCGAGCCTTGAAGAAGCTGCTGAAGTGGGCATGGCATTCCGCCTGCAGCGCCCCTGAGCGCTAACCTCTGGCAATCACCCGCGCCCCGGTCGGCTGCCGCCCGCCGCGGTAGTTGACAACCGCGTCAGCAATGGCGCGCAGCGGCTCGGCCAGCATGGTTTTCAATTCCGCGCCGGCCTGGGTTCTGTGCAAGGCCTCGTCCATGCACAACAGCCACTGGTCGCGCAGCCGCTCATCAATCAGAAAGGGTTTGTGCGCGTCGGTCAGACAGACCGTGCCGTACGCCGCCAGATAGACCGGCGGCCCACCCATCCAACCGGTCAGATAAGCCGCCAGCTTACGCTGCACTTCACTCAGATCCGCCGCGTGTAACGCGCGCAACTCCGCCGCCTGGGGCAATTCATCCATCACCTCGTAAAACACCCGGCAAAGCTGCCCAATCCCTTCATCACCCAGAATCTCATAAGGGCTGGCCGCCGGCATTATGCTTTCGCCAGCCATTGATCCAACAGCATATGAAAGTGGCGGGGTTTGGTCTCCCCGTAATCCGCCAGGATCACTTCCGGTTTACGCATGGTCTTCAGACCTTTCTGAATCTCCGGCATGTTAACCACATCCTGATTAAACACCTTGGCCAACATGCCCAGTTCCGGCGCGTCCACCCAGTCGTCATCCGCGCTCAGGTAGTGTACCGGCGGAGCCGGAGGCCGCGGCTCCCCGGCAGGGGTGGGCGCCATGTACATACACTCCATGATGCACTCTTCCGGATTATCCCCGTGGGGACGGAAGCGGTAGACAATCTGATTAAAGGAACCCCAGGGATGGAAGTTCGGAAAAACCGTCAGGTAAATGGAATCCAGCAGTTCCGCGTCACTGACCTGATCCATCAGGTCGCCGAGCGCGCCGCGGAAAGACTCGCGCAGCGGTTCCGCCATCACCTGGCGCAGGTTCTTTCCCGGGGGCACGTCCGCCGGCGGCGGCAGCGCAATCACATTGGCGTCGGGCAACTGTTTGCCGCCCACCCAGTTCAGCATGTTGGGATCCGCGTGGGTCAACGGTCCGCTGACCCAGGTGGCGTCCGCCTTAAATTTGCTGACCTCACCCCGATGATCGGTGACATGCACCAGCCCGTCGTCATGCTGTTCGTAGATGTGTCCCGTCAGCGCATGCCGCAGACGGGTGTACAGGCGCCCTTCACTGAGGGCCGGCCACTGGCGGGCGACATGGGGACTGGGGGTAAAGTTGGCGGACATGGCCCGGCAATAGTTACCGAATACATCGTACTGGGTATTAGCGTCACCGATAGTTTCAAGAATGGTCGGGTGGGTGGCAATCACATGGTAAGCCTCGCTGAAGGCTTCCTGGGCTACCTTCCAGTTGCAACGCAGAATTTTGTGAACGTGGGCTGTCTTGTGACGCCGGGTGTACGGCAGATTGGGAAACTGATCGCTGAGGTCACCCAGAAAGTCCTGCAGGGGTTCCGCTTCCGGGTCCGGATTAATGAATATAAATCCGCCCCAGCGTCCAACCTGCACCTCAGGCAGGTCGTATTCCCCCGCCTTCACAGTGGGGAAATCCCAATGGCACGGTACTTCTTTCAACGCGCCGTCGGTATGCCACGCCCAGCCGTGAAACGGACAGCGGAATTCCCGCGCCTGTTTACCGGCGTGGGTTTTCAGCAGACGCCCGCGGTGCAGGCAGGCATTATGAAACGCTTTGAACTCATCTTCCGCCGTGCGCACCAGCAGAAAGGACAGGTGCGCAATGTCATAAGGCAGGTAGTCTCCCACCTCCGGGATGTCGTCTTCATGGCACGCCATCTGCCATACCCGGGACCAGACCTTCTCCACTTCAAGGTCGTGAAATGCCCTGCTGTAGTACTGCTCAGCGGCAACCCGGGTTGGACCCGGCGGCAGCGGCTGCTGCACCCGCATGATCTCCGGCACCGGATGGCTGTCTTCGTCTAACAGTGTTTGATAGGTGACGCCGGCCGAGCGCCGGGTACCGGTTAGGGTTTCTACCATGATCCTCCACCTGCAATGTCGTACCGGCACGTTAACCGCAGGGGACGCTGTTCAGAAACCCGTAGAATTACGTAGTGCAAGTGGGGATGAAACACCGCACATTGACAGCAAACCGCAATCGGTATCTCTATGACCTCTAAATACGGCGTTGCCAATGAACTTATTGCCGGCATCGACAGCCAGGCAAGTGAGCACAATCTGGAGGCCCGGGATATCCAGGAAGCGACCCTGGTGATGCTGGTGCAGGCGCTGAAAAAACAGTGCGGGGTGGAATACGTGCGGGGGTTATTGACTTACGAGATCGACAGCCTGGGCAGCGGCGATATGTATGAAATCGCCCGCGGGCTGGGTCATTCCTGACCCCTATTCCTTGTCCTTTATCTCTGTTATCTCACTAATCTGAGAGCAGCCTGCCGGCACTTCAGCCGCTGAGCACCAGACGTACGATACTGACCATCATCAGTACAAAAAACGCGGTAAAGCCGACACCCATAAAAACAAAGTGCAGCCAGTTGCCGTGGGTAAAGTCCCGCTTGCGGTTGGCTGAGTTCTGCACCCCGATGGCCGCCGCCAGCGTACTGTGCAGCATCTGGGTAAAGGTTAACGTTTGCGTTTCACCGCCCTGCGCACCGTTACCTTCCCTACCTTCCGGCTGATTGTGTTTTGCCTGGGTTTGTTTTGCCTGGGTCTGTTTTGCCTGGATCAATGTGCTCATTTCAGTATGCTCCTGCCGACCCGGACAGCTTATTCATTAATTCAAATGGCATAAACTACCTGCTATTCTCTATATTCATGAATTAATTTCATTAATAAACCATGGATTCGCTGTCAGACCTGCAGTTGCTGTCCCGGGTGGTGGAAGCCGGCAGTTTTGCCGCGGCGGCACAACGCCTGGATCTGAATCCGTCCAGCGTCAGCAAACGCATTTCCCGCATGGAGCACCGGCTCGGCGTGCGTCTGTTCAACCGCACCACCCGCTCGCTGGCGTTGACCGAAGCCGGCCGGGCTCTGCACCGGCGCGGTCTGGATATCCTTGAGTCCCTCAACAATCTGGAAGCCCAGGTACAGGATCTGGCGGTTACCCCCATGGGCCGTTTGCGGGTCGCCTGTTCGGATGCCTTTGCCAGCCTGGTTGTGGTGCCGCTGCTGAAAACATTTCACGACCGTTATCCGCAGGTGGAGGTGATGTTGCTGCAGGGAGACGGTCCGCTGGATCTGCTGGCCGCGGACGCTGACCTGGCCATCCGCTTTGAACCGCCCCGCCATGCAAATTTTGTCGCCCGGCGGCTGACTGAGGATCCATGGGTGATCTGCGCCAGTCCCGGCTACCTGCGCGAGGCCGGTATACCGCAAACGCCCGGCAGCCTCACCGACCACCGCTGTCTGTGCATACACGCGCGCGGGCAGACATCCTCCACCTGGGAATTCAGCAGCGCTGGGCAAACCGCATACATTGACGTACAGTCCACTTTTTCCGGCATTGGCATGGTTGTAAAGGAAGCCACCCTGCAAGGTCTGGGCATCGCACGCCTGGCAAACTTTCTGGTCCGCCGGGAAGTTGCCGACGGCACCCTTGTGCCGCTGCTGCAAAGCTACCGCCAACAATCCGCCCGCTGGATCTACGCGGTCTATCCGCACCGCGAATACGTACCCCTGAAAGTCCGGGTTTTTATCGAAGCCGTGGAAGCAGCCCTGCAAGATGCCTGAACGCCGCCTGTTCGGGCGCCCCTTTGTCACGCTATTGGCGGTTGGCGCCTTGAACAGTACCGGGCGCTGGCTGGACATGCTGGTGATCGCCATATTTGTGCTGGATGCCAGCGGCTCGCCGTTTATCGTCGCCAGCATGCTGATGCTGCGGCTGCTGCCGCTTTCCCTGTTCGGCCTGCTGGGCGGCGTGATTGCCCACCGCCTGGAGCGCTGGCGGCTGTTGCTGTTCAACTACACCGCAATTGCCGCGGGTACGGTGGTTATGTACGTCTTGAGTGCGGCGGACGAACTGCAGGTCTGGCACTGCGGCTTGTTCTCTTTTGCCACCGGCCTGGTCTGGTCCCTGGATTTTCCGGTCCGGCGCACCCTGATGGGAGAACTGGCGGGCGCTGCGTCCATCAGCCGCGCCATGAGTCTGGATATCCTGGCCGGCTCGGCCACGCGTATGCTGGGGCCGCTGCTGGGCGGGTACCTGTACCAGGAAGTAGGGGTACAGGGTGCGTTTCTGCTGTCCGCGGTACTGTATGCGGCGGGTGTATTTATGGTGCTGGCGAACCGCCCGCAACAGGTCCGGCACCAACCCGTTACCGAACCGGTGATGGAAAACCTGCGCGCCGGCTGGCACGCCCTGCGCAAGCATCAGGTGCTGTTGCCCATCCTTGCCATTACCGTGGTGTTTAACCTCTGGGGTTTTCCCTTTGTTTCCATGGTGCCGGTGTTCGGCAAAGAAGTGCTGGGCTTGAGTGATGCCTTGACCGGCGTGCTGACCAGCGCGGAAGGCGCCGGCGCGTTGCTGGGCGCGGTGGCGTTGTCGCTGCTGGTACGCAGCGAACACAGCCGCTACCTGTACGTCTGCGCGGTCGGCTGCTACTGCGCCATGGCCCTGGCATTTTCTTTTACCAGCCAGTTTGCCTTGTCCGCAGCCTTGCTGCTGCTGGTGGGGCTGGTCAGCGCTGCGTTCGGCTCCATGCAGAGTGCGCTGGTGCTGATGAACGCCCCGCCGGGTTTTGACCGTCAGATGATGGGGGTTCTATCCGTGTGTATCGGCACCGCGCCCCTGGGTTTTCTACACATCGGCTTGTTGGCGGATTGGTTGGGCGCGCCGCTGGCATGCGCCATCACCGCTGCTGAAGGCCTCACCGCCCTGTTCTGCGTGCTGTGGATCTGGCCGGGGGTGTTCAGCCGGCAACCATCGGTGATGGAACCTGAACCCCGCACAGCGGCCGGCACGGCAAATCCGGGTGAAGAAAACTGAAGGATGCTGAGGATTGCAATTGCTTCCGGTATACTCGCGCCAGCCACAAACAAGGACCGCCTGTGACCCGGATCATTCTGTCTATTGTCCTCCTGCTGACCACTCTGCCCGTCCCTTACTCCGCCGCCGCTGAAAACACCTTACGCGACGCTTTGCGCGCGCAGCTGTTTGCTGACGCGGAAGATGCCCTGGGCCGCGCCAACACCGCCAAAGCCAGCGTCCTGACGCCAAATACCTACGCGGACGCCGGCGAATATTTTTCCCGCGCTGAACGCGCCTTTGACGACGGCGCTGACGTGGAACGGGTTCGTAACATCGTTGCGGACGCCACGCGCCTGTTCAATCAAGCGGCGGAGATGGCGCCAACCGTGGAAACATTTGTCTCCCCGGCGTTTCAAGCCCGCGCTGACGCCATGGAAGTGCGCGCTGAAGAACGCTCGCCACAGCTGTGGCTGAAAGCTGAAACCCAGCTGTTCGAAGCCACCTCCCGGGCGGAGAAAGGCCGCGAAAACCGCGTGCCCAGGTATGCGGACAAAGCGGAGTTGCTGTACCGCGATGCGGAACTGCAGGCGATCGAAATTTCCCTGTTTACGGAAATCGAAAACGAAATCAAAACCGCCAAACGCATGGACGCGGACGACTGGGCACCCAAGTCTTACCAGAGCGCCACTGAGTTATTAAGTGAAGCGCGCAAAGTGCTGGCCGCCAACCGTTATGACACGGACCAGCCCCGCACCCTGGCCAAACAAGCCATGCACCAGGCATTACACGCGCAGTACGTGGCGCGGCTGGCTGATGACATCGACGACAACCGCACCTCCCTGGAGAACGTCCTGCTGCATTGGCAGGAAACCCTGGCGCCGCTGGGGGAACTGGTTGACGTGCCCATGTACTTCGACAACGGGCCGGAACAGGCTACCGGAGAAATTGTCGCTGCTGTCACCCGCGGCATGGAGCAGAGCAACCTGCTGTCCCAGCAGATGGGGGCGGCTCAGCAGCGGGTGCGCCTGCTGCAGGAGGAACTGCTGACCGCGCAGGCGGAACTGGAAGACCGTGAAGCCGCCAAAGCAAGGCTGGACCGGCGGCTGGCGCAGCAGGAGGAACGTGAGCTGACGGTTGCCCAGGTGGAACGCTCTTTCCGCAAAAACGAAGCGGAAGTGGTTCGCGCGGAAGGCAAGCTGATTATCCGCCTGGTGGGCCTGGGTTTCACCAGCGGCAGCGCTGAGGTGGAAACCCGCCATGAGGCGGTACTGGATAAGCTGATTGCCGCCATCAGCGAATTCCCGCAGACGCCCATTACCATTGAAGGCCACACGGACTCGTACGGCGCAGATGCTGACAATCTGCAGTTGTCGGTGAAACGGGCGGAATCCGTGGCAGCGTATCTGCAGGCCAAAACCGACATCTCCAGCAGCCAGATCTCTTCAGTGGGATACGGCGAAACCAAGCCCATTGCCAACAACGAAACATCGGACGGCCGCTGGAAAAACCGCCGCATCGATGTGGTGCTGTACCCTTCCTGGTGGAGTGCCATGCCGGTGGCGGCAAACTAGGCGCCGGCAATCCCTCCGCTGTTACCGACAAACTAACAAACGCAAACCATGCGGCAGCCCCGACACGGCTGCCGCCTTTTATATTTTTGTATGCTTCCGACAAGTAACTGACGCAATACCCCGCGGATGTAAATTACTTGTAAGCCCCGGCGCCGACTTTTCACATCTGCACAACAGCGCGCCGCCGGCTGTTCGCTACACTGCTCTTTCCCGCACAGACACGGAACGTTCCTGGCAACATGCTTACCGAGGTGACCGCCAACGAGTTGCTGCTACCGGGCTTTCTGCATCAGCCGGGTGTGCGGCAACTGTTTGTACACGATACCGCCACCATGGACGATCCCGCCTACTCGCGGGCTTACGAGGCGGTGCAGCACTTTTTTGCGGAACGTGCCCTGTGGCTGGCAACCCCCGACGACCTGGTGCTGTTGGCGGAGCCCATCGAACCCGCTTACCTGGAATACCTCGCCGCGCAGCAGCTCGGCCCCTGCAACCCGCCGCTGGTAGTGCCGGCGGCAAAGCCGGGCGCGGCGGGGAAATCCCCCGGGATGATTCAGCGGCTGTTGCAGAATCCCGGCTGGTGGCCGCAACTGGCACCCTGGATGGAAAGCAGCTCCGCCCCGGTTAATCTCAGCGTGTTCTGCGCCACCCGCTTGACCACCCGCTTGAGCGAAGAGCTGAGCCGCTACTTCCAACGCCCGTTGTTGCACCCGGGAGATGCCCGCGCCACCGAACGGGCAAACCACAAGTGTTACACCCGCGCCCAACTGCCGCAGTTAGGCATCAAACCGATACCCGGGCGTGTCATCACCGTGGACCACCAGCAGCCGGAGGCGGCGCTGCAAAAGTTATGGCAGGGGGTACAGATCCTGCTGGAAGTCACCCAGCGGGTGATTATCCGCGCCGACTACGCCAGCGGCGGCGTGGGAAATCTGCTGCTGGACGGCGGCGATGCTGAATTGTTGGCGCGCTGGCTGCCGACCCAGGCGCCCACC
The DNA here is from genome assembly GCA_028279305.1 of Pseudomonadales bacterium. Classification (GTDB taxonomy): domain Bacteria; phylum Pseudomonadota; class Gammaproteobacteria; order Pseudomonadales; family Azotimanducaceae; genus UBA4421. Next base: position 273 of record JANQOA010000197.1, on the reverse strand, counting down.
TGCCGCTTTCTGGTGGAGGCCTACCTGCCGTCGAACACGTCACCCAACGTGCAGTTCTGGATAGATCCGGACGGCATCCCGCATCATTTTCAAACCACCGACCAGCGCATGTGCGGGGAAGTTGCCTACAACGGCAACCGCTATCCCGCCGCCGCGGATGCCAACCCGGCGCTGCTGGAATCGGCGCAGAAAGTGGCCGGCTGGCTGGCCCGCACCGGCGTGCGCGGCATGATCGGCATGGACTACCTGGTGACCCGCAACCGCCGCGGCCGC
>JANQOA010000195.1 GCA_028279305.1 Pseudomonadales bacterium | reverse complement strand
CTGTCTTTCGGCATGTCCTTCTGGCAACTGCTGCCTGCCTTTCTGATTGTGACCCTGGTGGGTGCAATTGAAACTTTCGGCGATGGCATTGCCATACAGCGCATATCCTGGCGCCGCAAACGGCCGGCGGACTTCCGTGCCGTGCAGGGTGCGGTCTATGCGGATGGACTGGGCAATCTGCTTTCCGGCCTGGGCGGCACTTTGCCCAACACCACCTATTCAACCTCGGTGGCTGTAGTGGATATGACCGGCGTTGCTTCCCGGCGCGTCGGCATCTGGGGCGGCGCCATTCTGCTTGCGCTGGCTTTTTCCCCTAAACTCGCAGCGCTGATTCTTGCCGTGCCTAACCCGGTTGCCGGAGCTTACCTGTTTTTCCTGCTGGTTCTGCTGTTCATGCACGGGGTGAAACTCGCTGGTGAATACGGTTTTAACAGCGAGACCATTCTGATTGTCGGTACATCGTTCTGGATGGGCGTGGGCTTTCAGGACCAGGCTATCTTTCATGACTATATGCCGGACACAATTGCCGCTCTAATGAGCAACGGCATGACTTCGGGCTGCATTATCGCCATAACCCTGACCTTGCTGTTGCGGTTAAAACAGGGCCGCAGACGCAAACTCAAAATTGATCTGGCGCCCGCCGCGATCCCCGAAGCGCACAGCTTTTTGCAGGTGCTGGCCCGGCAGATCGGCTGGGACAGCGCGGCCATCAACCGCCTGCAGCTTGCCGTGGAAGAGGCCCTGGTGGTCATGTTGAATCAGGGGGACCAGAGTAGTCACAACAAAACGCTGCTGCTTGAGGCTGCGCAAAATGCCGACACCATTGAGGTCAGCCTCGTTACCGGGCCCCAGGAGTCAAACCTGGAGGAGCAGTTGGAAAAGGTTGCGCAGGCGGATATGCAGCCCGCCGCCGCCCTGCCTTTCCGCATCCTGCAATCCCTGGTTGAAGATATGAGCCACCATCAGTATCACGGCGTTGACTTTGTCACCCTGCGGGTCAGCAGCCGCCCGCTCTAACCAGCGCTGATACTCATTAACGGTTATCGGCACTCAGCAGAAACGGCACGGTTGCTGAAGACCGCTCAAGTACTGGCGGCCTCTTTCACGAAGCGGCAGAACTGCTCGCCAATCTCATCCGCTGAACGCCCGCCGCGCGGGGAAAACCACAACTGCGCGTGATTACCTGCACCCAGAATCATCAACCGCAGCAGGTGCTTGTCCACCCAGGGCTGCAGGGGCAGGTCGTCTACCAGCACCTTGAATTTTGCCTCAAATGCGTCCCGTAGAGTGATCAGTTCCAGCCTGTACCTGGGCACTTCGTCGGGGGTCACCTTAAAAATGACTCTTGTATAAGCGCTCTCTTCCGAGACCGCGCGGATAAGTGCCGACGTGCCTGCCTGCAGGCGCTGCCAGGGATCCTCGGAATCGATAGCTGCCTCGAAGGTTGTAGTGATCTGCTCAACGCCGGCCTCATAAATTGCCAGCAGCAGGTCGTCTTTAGACGGAAAATGGTAGTAGATGGAACCCGGCAGCATGCCCACCGCCTTGGCGATATCACGCATGCTGGTTGCGTTGAAACCCTGGCTGGCAAATAGCTCAGCCGCCGCCCGCAGCAAGGCTTCATTGCGGCTGTTCGACCGTTGTGACTTCACGCTTCAAGCATACGGACCCTTGACTAAACAAACAAGCGATTGTTTAATAGACAAACAAGCGTTTGGTTAAAAAATAAAGGGCACCCCATGGACGTTGCAGATCCGGCACTCTACGAAGCGCATACTTTTCATCCTCTGTTCCGCGAGCTGCGGTCCAGCGACCCTGTTCACTACTGCGAAGAAAGCCAATTCGGGCCCTATTGGGCGGTCACCCGGTACGACGATATCGTCAACGTAGACATGAACCCCCGCGTCTTCTCATCAGCGGCCGGGGGTATTTCAATATTTGATACGCCGGCTGATGAGCATCCGAGCTTTATCAACATGGACCCGCCGGAGCACAGAACCCACCGCAGCTCCGTCACTCCGGTCTTCAGCCGTGAAAATCTGGCGGATATGGAAAATGAAGTACGCGAGCGCGCCGCCCGGATCCTCGACCGGGTGCCCGTCAACACCCCCTTCGACTGGGTGACCACGGTGGCCAACGAGTTGCCCCTGCAGATGCTGTCTACATTGTTCGGTATTCCGGAACAGGACCGCTACCATATGCTGCATTGGACCAACCAACAGGTTGCATTTGTCGGCGGCAGCCGTCCGGACCCCGAGGAAGCTGCTGAACACCCTTCGTTCAGCCGGTATTTTCTTGATCTGCGGCAAACGCGCAGCCGTGACCAAACCGCCCGCCCGGACCTGGTTTCACATTTGATCCACAGCCCGGAACCCATTCCCGACAAGATGTTCCTGAGCCATCTGCGGCTGCTTACCGTGGGCGCAAACGACACCACCAGAACCAGCATCGCGGGCGGCCTGGAGGCAGTCATCCAACAGGATTTGTACGCCCATCTGCGCGCCAACAGAACATTGCTGCCCACCGCGGTCAACGAAATCATCCGCTTTGTGACCCCGGTTGTGCATCAGCGGCGTACCGCCACCTGCGACTATGAGCTGGCCGGCAAGCAGATCCGCAAAGGTGACAAAGTAGTCATGTTCTATGTCTCCGGAAACCGCGACGAAGCGGCTTTCTCCGACCCGGATGCGCTGGTGCTGGAGCGCGCGGAACCGCGCATTCTGTCTTTCGGCTCGGGCATTCATCATTGCATCGGTTTCCGCCTGGCACGCATGCAGTTACAGTACATGTGGGAGGGGATGCTGGACCGGTTCATCGGTTTTGAACTGGTGGACACACCGAAGCGGCTGCGCTCCAACTTTGTGCAAGGTTTTATATCCATGCCGGTTATCGCCCGCGCTTAACTTCAGGAGCTGAAATCATGAAAATTGTTGTTACCGGCGGTGCTTCCGGCCTGGGTGAAGCGCTGGTCAAGCGGCTCGCTGAACACGAAGTCTGGATTCTGGACAGGCAAGCAGCGGACACCTCAAACGGTCATCACTATGTTCACGTTGACCTGGCCGACCCGGCCTCTATCGATGAGGCGGTCGACAGCCTGCCCGCCTCAATTGACGCCCTGGCCAACGTCGCCGGAATAGCTGAAGCTGACGAGCCGGAAAAGGTTATAGCGGTGAATTTTCTCGGCCTCAGGCATGTATCCGAGCGCCTCATTGCCCGCCTCGCGCGGGGGCGAATCGTTAACGTATCCTCCATTGCAGGCAGGGATTGGCAAGCCAAACTCGCCCGCCTGCAGCCGCTGCTGGATACCGGCACTTTTGCCGAGGGTATGTCCTGGTGCGAGGACAACCAAGAGCTGATCGCCCGCGACCCGTACACCTTCTCAAAACGCCTGGTCACCGCCCATACGCTGCGCGCCGCGGGGGCCGGCGTCCAGCAGGGGTTCACAATTAACTGTGTCAGCCCGGGTCCCATTGACACACCCTTGTATCCGCAATTTGAGTCGCTGATGGGCAAAGCGCACAGCGACTGGACAATCACTCAGACCGGCAGGATCGCCACCGCTGAAGATATTGCGGAAGTGGCAGACCTGCTGCTGACCGGGGACTGCGGCTGGCTGAACGGGGTCGACATCCCGGTTGACGGCGGCTATACCGCCGGCCTCGAATCGGGCTGGGTAGACTTCTCTCAATCGCCGATCATGTTGGAGCGTTCGCGCGGCAGTTAACAGCCGCGGTTCTACCAAGCCTGGGCACCGAGAACTTTGACCAGCGCTTGCAGACCCTTACCCGTATTGGCCAGCTGCCAGGCAAGAAACTGCGGCGGGTTGGCAGCCGCCAGCGGCAGCGGCAGCAGTTCTCCCGTCTGCAACTCGCTGCTGATGCGGTGCCGGGGCAGATGCCCCACGCCCAGACCCGATTTAATGGCCAGCAGCTTCTGCTCCATGGTCTGCACATAGAGCTTGTTCTGACCCGTTAAACTCAACCCCTCACTGCGCGGTACCCCGGCTGTCACGGTATCGTGATTGATGACCCGTTGAATATGATCCAGGTCAGGCGCACGGCCCAGGGATTCCGCAGCCGGGTGTGTGCGGCTGATGACCGCCATCAGCTCCGCAGCGCCCATCGGCTGGGTGCGAAAGCCCTTGTGCGCAGGCACGGGACCTACAGCACCGGCAAGCAGGTCCACGCGGTTATGTTCAAGCAGTTCCCAACTGCCCGCCAGCAGCGTTTCGAGAACCTCCAGTTCGATATTGGGGTGGGCTGCCGAAAACACGTCAAGCCGGCTGAACAATTTACCCTGATCCAGGGTGGCCTCAACGCCAATTCTAATGCGGGACTCCCACCCGTTGGCGACCTCCCGCGCCCGCTCCGCAGCCCGCGCCGCCGCGGCAAGAATAACCCGGCCTTCGTCCAGCAACAGTTGCCCCGCCGGGGTCAGCACCGAACGCCGGCCCTGACGGGTGAATACCGTAATTCCAAGCTGTTCCTCCAGTTTTTGCACGCCGTATGACAGCGCTGAAGTGGCTTTATTCAGTTCTTCAGCAGCTTTGGCAAAACTGCCGCGGCGTTCGATGGCGTCAAGCATCTGGAATGCTTCGTGAGATACAAGCGGCGCAGGCATATCTGTAACTGTTCAGAAATTTAGAACATATTAATCATAAATTGCCTGTTATTCATCCATAAACGGCACCCTAGAATGCCCGCCATCAATCGCAGACAGGAGACAGAAGATGGGTTTATTACAGAATGGCAAGTGGGTGGATCAGTGGTACGACACCAAAAAGGGCAACGGCGAATTCCAGCGTAAGGAAAGTGCGTTCCGCAACTGGATTACCGCGGACGGCAGCCCCGGTGCAACCGGTGACGGCGGCTTTAAGGCTGAAGCCGGGCGTTACCACCTGTACGTGTCTTACGCATGCCCGTGGGCGCATCGAACCCTGATTTTCCGCCAGCTCAAAGGTCTTGTAGACCTTATCGACGTGACGGTGGTTGAGGCGGTCATGCTTGAAAACGGCTGGGAACTGTCTGACCCGTTGCACGGCGCCAACTTTCTGTATGAGTTGTACCTGCAAGCGGATGCCGGTTACGAAGGCCGGGTAACCGTTCCGGTACTGTGGGACAAGCAACAGAATACAATTGTCAGCAACGAGTCCGCAGACATCATCCGCATGTTCAACAGCGCATTTAATGACCTTACCGGCAACACGCTGGATTTCTACCCGGCGCCGCTGCAAGCTGAAATTGATGCGTTGAACGAACGCGTGTACGGCGCAATCAACAATGGTGTTTACCGCGCCGGCTTCGCCACCTCCCAGGCGGCTTATGACAGTGCGTTTGACGAGCTGTTCACCGCGCTGGACTGGCTGGAAGCACGATTGTCTACCCACCGTTACCTGGCGGGTGATACATTAACCGAGGCGGACTGGCGACTGTTCACCACCTTGATACGTTTTGATGCGGTCTACTTCGGCCACTTCAAGTGCAACCTGCGCAGCCTGGCTTCGTATCCCGCCATCAGCAATTACGTGCGGGAGTTGTACCAGGTACCCGGGGTGGCCGGCACCGTGCACCTTGACCACATCAAGACACACTATTACGCCAGCCACCGCACGATTAATCCCACCGGGATTGTGCCGCGCGGCCCGGCGCTGGACTTTTCACAACCTCACAACCGCAATCAGTTGGAGGCACAGAATGCGGCAGCTGCATAAGGTCGTGGACGCTCAGCCCACCGCGGACGGCGCCGGGGTGCGTATCCACCGGGTCAGTGATATCACCCTGATGAACCCGTACCTGATGCTGGATGAAATCAACTCGGAGCAGGCCGGCGACTATGCCGCCGGTTTTCCCGAGCACCCCCACCGGGGGTTCGAAACGATCACCTATATGAAAGCCGGACGGATGGAACACCGGGACCACATGGGTAACAAAGGTGTGGTGGAGCCGGGCGGCGTGCAATGGATGCGCGCCGGCCGCGGTGTTATCCACGCTGAGATGCCGAGACAGAGCAGCGGCCTGTTGCACGGCTTTCAGGTGTGGCT
>JANQOA010000174.1 GCA_028279305.1 Pseudomonadales bacterium | reverse complement strand
TGCGCACCGACGCCAGCAGCCGGTCGCCGCGGCGCTCAAAATTCAAGCCGCGGCGACCGGCTGCTGGCGTCGGTGCGCAGCGAGCGCGGGGAGGAATATAAGTTGCTGGTTGATACCGGCGCCAATATCACCAGTTTTTCGCGCCAGGCGCTGCGCGGCCTACGAGCCGTGCCCGCCGGCGCCAAAGTGCAGGTGCAGACCGCCGGCGGCCTGGTCGAGGCGTCGGTTTACTGGGTCTCCTATCTGGAAGTTGAAGGCCGCGAACTCAAGGACCTGCGTGTTCTGCAATTACCGGCGGAAATTCCGGGCATGGACGGTTTGCTCGGAACGGACGTGTTGAAGCGTCTCAATTGGTCTGTGGATAACCTGTGAGTAACTTTGTCCGGGCGTCTTTTTCGGGCGCTGCCGGCGGCGGGCTGAAATCGGCTGAAAAGCCCGGCGCACGGGAGGTGTAGGGCACTAGCCAACGGCGTTACAAAACGCTAAAGTGATGTGGATTCACTGTGGAGAGATCTAGCGAACATTGGTGCCTGGTCACTGCCAGGAGCCAGGCTGCTTACGGCCATGCAACCCACCGACATTAAGAACCCGAACTACTTTCACAAAGTAGTGGACTGCCAATGGGCATGTCCCGCTCACACCCCGGTACCCGAATACATCCGCCTGATTGCCCAGGAACGCTACACCGAAGCGTATATGTTGAACTGGGATTCCAACGTTTTTCCCGGCATCCTGGGCCGCACCTGCGACCGGCCTTGTGAACCCGCCTGCCGGCGGGTGCGTACCGAAGAGAAGCCGGTTGCCATCTGCCGTCTGAAACGGGTGGCGGCGGACAACAAGGGTGATATCAGCGAGTACATGCCGCGTGTGCCGCAACGTAAAAACGGTAAACGCATCGCCCTGATCGGCGCCGGTCCGGCATCCCTGGCGGTGGCCAGAGATCTGCTGCCGTTCGGTTACGAGGTGCACCTGTTTGAGAAAGACGCACTCGGCGGCGGCATGATGCGCAGCCAGATCCCCGCCTTCCGCCTGCCGGTGGAGGTGCTCGACGAAGAGGTGGACCGCATCCTCGACATGGGGGTGATCTGCCACTTCGGCCAGGAAATTACCAGCATGAAAGCCATGCTGGAGCAGAATTTTGATGCCTATTTTGTCGGTACCGGGGCGCCCCGCGGCCGGGATCTGGATCTGCCCGGCCGCGCTGAGGTCGACAAGCACATCCACATCGGCATCGACTGGCTGTCCAGCGTGGCGTTCGGCCACACGGAGCGCATTAAAGGCAAGGTGATAGTGATGGGCGGCGGCAACACCGCCATGGATTGCTGCCGCACATCGTTACGGTTAGGAGCGGAGTCCGTCAAAGTGGTGGTGCGCTCCGCGTTTGAGGTGATGAAAGCCTCGGAGTGGGAAAAAGAAGACGCCATGCGCGAAGGCATTCCCATCATCAACAACCGGCCGCCGAAAGAATTTGTACACGAAAACGGCAAGCTCAAAGGCGTGCTGTTTGAGTGTGTTAAGCCGGTGGAAGAGGACGGCCGCCTGAAATACGTGCCCAGCGGCGAACCGGACGTGTTTATCGAAGCGGACCATATCCTGATGGCCATCGGGCAGGACAACCATTGCCCCTGGATCGAACGCGACGTGGGTCTGGAGTTCGACAAGTGGGACTGCCCGGTGCTGGATGAGGTCACCCTGCAGAGCACCAACCCCAAAGTGTTTTTCGGCGGCGACAGCGCCTTTGGACCGGAGAACATCATCTGGGCATCCGCCCACGCCCACCAGGCCGCCATCAGTATCCATCTGTACTGTCAGGGCAAGGACCTGATCAAAGACCGGCCGCCGGAAGGCGTGAATCTGATGTCCACCAAAATGGGTATGCACGAATGGGCGTACGACGCGGAACACGACCCCGCGGCACGCAATCTGGTGCCGCTGGTGGAACAGAAAACCGCTCTGGCCAACGCCAAAATGGAAGTGGAACTGGGTTTTGACAAAAGCCTGGGCGCCGCGGAAGCGCAGCGCTGCCTGAACTGTGACGTGCAGACGGTGTTCACCGAAAACCTGTGCATCGAATGTGACGCCTGTGTGGACATCTGTCCGATGGACTGCATCACTTTTGTCGAAAACGCGGAAGAGGACGAGCTGCGGCTGCGTCTCACTGCGCCGGCCGTGAACGCGGAGCAGGATCTGTATGTGTCCCAGGATCTGCCCACCGCGCGGGTGATGGTTAAAGACGAAGATGTGTGCCTGCATTGCGGCCTGTGCGCCGAGCGCTGCCCCACCAATGCCTGGGATATGCAGCGTTCGGTAGTGCATGTGCCCCAGTTGGGTTCTTTTGCTGAGTAAGCGGACGACGGAGTTAGGCCCCCAGGATGACTGTAACTTATAACGATTTTGTGATTCGTTTTGCCAATGTGAACGGCTCCGGCTCGGCCAGTGCCAACGGCATGTTTGCCAAAGCCCTGTTCCGCATGGGTATACCGGTGGCCACCCGCAACATCTTTCCATCCAACATTCAGGGCCTGCCAACCTGGTTTGAGGTACGGGTCAGCGAAGCCGGTTACCTGGGCCGCCGCGAAGGGGTGGACATCATGGTGGCGATGAACGCGGAGACCCTGGTGGAAGACGTGGCCTCCATCAACCCGGGCGGTTACCTGCTGTACGACAGCTCCAAGCCGCTGGCAAAAACCCTGCAGCGCGACGACATTCATGAAATCGGCATCCCCATTGCCACCATGCTGCTGGGTGAGTTTGCCGACCCGAAACAGCGCAGCCTGTTTAAGAACATCACCTACCTGGGCGCCCTGGCGGGGCTGCTGAATATCGAATTTGAAGTGATCACGGGCATGGTGTCGACCCAGTACAAGGGTAAAGACGCGCTGATTCAGCCGAACATTCATGCGCTGGAAATCGGCCGCCAGTACGCCTACGAGTATCTGCAGGCGCCTCTGCCGCTGCAGGTGCGCCGCTGCGACAAGCTGGGGGACGCCATTATGATCGACGGCAACACCGCCGCCGGTCTGGGCAGCCTCTACGGCGGCGCCACGGTTTGCGCCTGGTATCCAATCACGCCGTCAACCTCGGTGGCGGAAGCGTTTGAACAGCACGCCAACCGGCTGCGCATCGACAAAGACACGGGGCAGAAGAAATTTGCCATCATCCAGGCGGAGGACGAACTGGCGGCCATCGGCATTGTCATCGGCGCCGCCTGGAACGGCGCGCGGGCGTTTACCGCTACCAGCGGTCCGGGTGTGTCGTTGATGTCGGAGTTCCTCGGCCTGGCCTATTTCGCTGAGCTGCCGGCGGTGCTGTGGGATATCCAGCGTGCCGGACCGTCCACGGGCATGCCTACGCGCACCCAGCAGAGTGATGTGCTGGCCGCGGCGTATGCGTCCCATGGCGATACCAAACATCCGGTGCTGTTCCCCGCCACCCCCAAGGAGTGTTTTGATTTTGCCGCCCTGGCGCTGGATCTGGCTGATCATCTGCAGACGCCCATTATAGTGCTCAGCGATCTGGAACTGGGCATGAACGACAATCTCAGCGAGCCGTTCACCTGGGACGACGAGCGTACCTACAACCGCGGTAAAGTGCTGAGCGCGGACGATCTGGACCGCATGGAGGTGTTCGGCCGTTACCTGGATGTGGATGGGGACGGTATCGGCTACCGGACCCTGCCCGGTACCCATCCGGACAAAGGCGCGTTTTTCACCCGCGGTACCTCACGGGATGAATTTGCCGCGTACACGGAATCACCGGAAGCGTACGAACGCAACATGCAGCGGCTGCTGCAGAAATGGGAAACCGCCGCGGCCATGGTGCCGGCAGCGGAAGTCAGCAGCGGCGCCAGCCAGGTTGGGGTACTGTACTTCGGCACCACCGCGCTGCCGATGCCTGAAGCTCTGGATATGCTGGCTGTTGAAGGCATTCATCTGGACACCTGCCGGGTACGGGGCTTCCCCTTCGGAGAAGAGGTGGTGCAGTTTATTGAAGAGCACAAGTTTGTCTTTGTGGTGGAGCAGAACCGCGACGGCCAGATGCGCAAGCTGCTGATCAACGAAGAAGAGTTTGACCCGAAAAAACTGGTGCCGGTCACTTACTACGCCGGCCTGTCGATCTCCGCCGATTTTATCCAGCAGACCATTTCCGAATATTACCAGACGCATAAGCTGGCGCGTCTGACCGAGGTGCAATCATGACCTTTGTCGCCAAACCGAAAACCCATCACCCGCGGCTGCCGGTGAATGAAATTGGTTTAACCCGCCGGGACTATGAAGGCTCCGTATCCACCCTGTGCGCCGGCTGCGGGCACGATTCGGTCAGCGCCGCCATTGTGCAGGCGTGCGCCGAATTGTCATTGCCGCCGCACCGGTTTGCCAAGGTGTCCGGTATCGGCTGCTCTTCAAAAACGCCCAGCTATTTTCTCAACAAGTCCCACGGCTTCAATTCCGTACACGGACGCATGCCGTCGGTGATTACCGGCGCCAACCTGGCCAACCGGGATCTGTATTGTGTGGGGGTCTCCGGCGACGGTGACAGCGCTTCCATCGGCATGGGCCAGTTTGCGCACATTGTCCGCCGCCGCATCAACATGTTGTACGTGGTGGACAACAACGGCACCTACGGTCTGACCAAGGGCCAGTTTTCCGCCACCAACGATCTCGGTTCCACCTCCAAAAAGGGCGTGCCGAATCTGTATGCACCCATCGACCTGGCGAGCATGGCGCTGCAGTTGGGCGCCAGTTTTGTCGCCCGCAGTTTTTCCGGCGACAAGCGCCAGCTGGTACCCTTGATCAAAGCCGCTCTGCGCCACAAAGGCATGGCGTTTATCGATGTTATTTCCCCTTGCGTGGCGTTCAACAACCACGAAGGTTCAACGAAGAGTTACGAATATCTGCGCCATCACGGCCAGAATGTGGTGAACGCCGACTATATTCCGGAGCATGAAGAAATTACCGCGGATTACGCCCCCGGCAGTGTTGAAGACGTCACGATGCCGGACGGCTCCACTCTGCGCATGTACAAGCTGGATGCCAACTACAACCCCCACGACCGGGTAGCCGCCCTGGCTTATGTGCAACAGCGGCAGGTTGAAGGGGAGGTGGTCACCGGGCTGCTGTACGTGGACCCGGATGCCGCTGACTGCCACGAGATTCTGGATACCGTGCAGCGCCCGCTGAACGAACTGCAGGAAGCGGACCTGTGCCCGGGCAGCACCGCTCTGGATGCCCTGAACGCATCCTTCCGCTAGCCGCTGCGGCCGCGGCAGCCGCAACAGCACAAAGTGTTAACAGTTTTGTGGCTCCGGCACCTTGCCCGGCTATGTGAAAGCCCTATAATGGCGCCGCTATTTTCCCAGCCCCAGCAAAGATGAGGACGTAACGTGGCCCTACCATCCCTCGACGACTACTTCCCGGATTGGAAAGAACGCGAAGCCCTGGCGGAAGCGATGATTCCGCTGATCGGCCGGCTGTACCGCAAAAATGTGGTGACGTACTGTTACGGGCGCGCGATGTACAACCAGAGTGTTACGCAGCTGATGAAAACCCACCGCTACGTGCGCCAGATCGCGCAGAACGAGCTGTCGGAGTTTGAAAGCTTCCCCATTCTGGAGGCCATGGCGGAACTGGACCTGGGGCCCAGTCATATCGACGTCGGTAAGCTGGCCACCAAATACATGGATGAAGCGGACCAGAGCGGCCAGACCCCCAACGAGTTTGTGCAGGAACAGTGTAAAGACGTCATCGGCCGCCATGTCCCGCCGATCCCCCAGCCCCAGGATATCGTGCTGTACGGCTTCGGCCGCATCGGCCGTTTGCTGGCGCGTCTGCTGGTGGAAAAAACCGGCAGCGGCCACCAACTGCGCGTGCGCGCGATTGTCGTGCGCAAAGGCGCTGACAACGATCTGATTAAGCGGGCCAGCCTGCTGCGCCGGGACTCGGTGCACGGCAGTTTTCAGGGCACGCTCCGGGTGGATGAGGAAAACTCCTGCATTATCGCCAACGGCAACGTCATCAAGGTGATTTACGCCAACAGTCCGGCGGAAGTGGATTACGAGGCTTACGGCATCAAGAACGCGCTGGTGATCGACAACACCGGTGCCTGGCGTGACGCTGAGGGTCTTGGTCAGCACCTGAAATCCAAGGGCGCCGCCAAGGTTGTGTTAACCGCGCCGGGCAAAGGCAGCATCAAGAACATTGTCTCCGGTGTGAATTCAGATCAGATTGAAGATTCGGACAGCGTCATAGCCGCGGCCAGCTGCACCACCAACGCCATTGTGCCGGTGCTGAAAGCCATGAACGAAGAGTACGTCATCGAGCACGGCCATATGGAAACCGTGCACGCCTATACCAACGACCAGAACCTGATCGACAACTACCACAAGAAGAACCGGCGCGGCCGCGGCGCCCCGCTGAACATGGTGATCACCGAAACCGGCGCCTCTTCCGCGGTGGTTCGCCTGTTGCCGGAGCTTGAAGGCAAGCTGACCGGTAATGCCATCCGCGTGCCGACACCCAACGTGTCGCTGGCCATCCTCAACCTCACCCTGGGCAGGGCCACCTCCCTCGAAGAGGTCAGCAACTACCTGCGTACGGTCAGCCTGCACAGCGACCTGCAGCGCCAGATCGACTTCACAACCTCGCCGGACATCGTGTCGTCGGATCTGGTCGGCAACCGCCATGCCTGCATCGTCGACGGTGAGGCCACCATCGTGAACGACAACAGAGCGGTCCTGTACGTCTGGTATGACAACGAATTCGGATATGCCTGCCAGGTGATCCGGGTGGCGCAGAAAATGGCTGGCATTTCGTACCCGTTGATTCCCCAGGATGTAGTGAAAATGGGGTTTTAGGCCAAACCATTTGCCAAACACAGCCAGAGTCCGCACACGCATAGCACCGTCACCTACCGGTGACCCCCACGTAGGCACAGCCTACATGGCGCTGTTCAACTGGGCGTTTGCGCGCAACCAGGGTGGTGAGTTTGTGGTGCGCATCGAAGATACCGACCGCGCCCGCAGCACAGCGGAATCTGAGCAGGCGATTTTCGAATCGCTGCGGTGGCTGGGGCTTGACTGGGATGAAGGCCCGGACGTCGGCGGCCCCATGGCGCCGTACCGTCAGAGCGAGCGCGGTGACATTTACGCCCGCTACAGCCGGCAACTGCTGGATGATGGCCACGCCTTCTACTGTTTCTGTTCCCGCCAGCGCCTCGACCAGGTGCGCGCGGAGCAACAGGCCAACAAACAGACCACCCGCTACGACGGCCACTGCCTGCAGCTTTCCGCTGACGAGGTAAAGGCGCGGCTGGCCGCCGGTGATGAACATGTGGTGCGCATGAAGGTGCCGGCGGAGGGGGATTGCACCTTTACCGACAAATTGCGCGGCGAGGTCACCATCCCCTACGGGCAGGTGGATATGCAGGTGCTGGTGAAAGCTGACGGCATGCCGACTTATCACCTGGCGGTGGTGGTGGATGATCACCTGATGGGCATCACCCACGTGCTGCGCGGTGAGGAGTGGCTGAACTCGGTACCCAAACACAAGCTGTTGTTTGAATACCTGGGTTGGCAGATGCCGCAACTGGTGCACCTGCCGCTGTTGCGTAATCCCGACCAGAGCAAATTGTCCAAACGCAAGAACCCCACCAGCGTGACGTATTACCGGGATCAGGGATATCTGCCCCAGGCGTTGTTGAACTACCTGGCGTTGATGGGTTGGTCCATGCCGGACGAACGGGAGATCTTCAGCCTGGCGGAAATGGCTGAGGCGTTTGACGTGCAACGCATATCAGTGCGCGGCCCGATCTTCGATCCAGCCAAACTGGCATGGATGAACGGCCAGTATCTGCGCGCGCTGTCCCCGGAGGAGTTTTCCGCCACGGTGATGGATTGGCTGAGCGGAGGCGGGCGGCTGCAGCAGCTTGTGCCGCTGGTGCAGGAGCGGGTCGAGCGCCTCAGCGATCTGGCGCCGCTCGTGGACTATCTGCTCGGCGCGCGCCAGGCCTTAAGCCAGGCTGACTTTGAACACAAGTCCCTCAGCCGCGATGACGTGGTGCGGGTGCTGCATCACACGCTGGCCCGGTTCGACGGCTTGCGCAGTTGGCAGCGGCAGGAGCTGCTGGAGCAATGCCAGCAACTGGCGGAAGCCTGTGAGCTGAAATTCCGCGACTTCCTGTTCCCGCTGTTTATTGCCATCAGCGGCCGCAGCGTAGCGCTGCCGCTGTTTGATTCCATGGTCATTCTGGGCGCTGACCTGTGCCGTGCGCGCCTGCGGGACGCGCTGGAAGTCATGCAGGTTTCCGGCAAGCAGAAGAAGCGGCTGGACAAAGCTTACGCCACTTTGCCGGACGGCTAGCCCGGCGTTGACAGGGCCGGTGCAGGTACCTAATATGCCGCGTTCCAAAAATGGGGCTATAGCTCAGCTGGGAGAGCGCGTGAATGGCATTCACGAGGTCGGGAGTTCGATCCTCCCTAGCTCCACCACCTTACCCTGGGCCTTAAAGCCCACGGCGGCATAGAGGTTAAACCCATGGCACCTCCCGGTTGGCAACATGTGGACGATAAACTGCAGCGAGAGTTTGTTTTCGACAACTTTGTGGCCGCATTCGGCTTCATGTCGCAAGTGGCGCTGCTGGCGGAGAGCCGCAATCATCACCCCAACTGGAGCAATGTCTACAACCGCGTGCAGATTGCCCTGACCACCCACGATGCGGGCAACACGGTAACCGAAAACGATATTCAACTGGCGGAGGCCATCAACCGTCTGGTGGGGCCTGAAGCATAGGTATTTACCGCAGTTGCGCCACTGCTCGGGTTTGTATAACTTGGCGCTTTTAAGCACCTTCTACAGATTCAAAACAACAATACAAACAACAACATAACGACTTAAGGACACTCAATGCCGAAGATTACATATATAGAGCATGATGGCACCGAACACACCATAGACGCGGACAACGGCAGCACCGTTATGAACGCCGCGCTGGATAATCTGGTCCCCGGTATTGATGCGGATTGCGGCGGTGAGTGTTCCTGTGCCACCTGTCACGTCATGGTTGATGAAAGCTGGATGGCCAAGGTGGGCAACCCCAGCGAAACGGAAGAATCCATGCTGGACCTCAATCCGGAACGTCAGCCCAATTCACGTTTGTCCTGCCAGATCCCGGTGACTGATGAACTTGAGGGTCTGGTGGTGCGCTTACCGGAGTTCCAATTCTAATGAGTGAAGCCGCTGCAGCCCGAATGATTGACCTGGATCCCGCTACCATCGACATCGCGGACATTGACGTCAGCCAGCGCGAGCTGTGGTCGGAAAACAAAAAGTGGGACTTCTTTACCCGCCTGCGTGACGAAGCGCCGATCCACTATTGTCCCGACAGTGAATTTGGGCCGTACTGGTCCGTAACCCGCTATGCGGACATCATGGAAGTGGAAGCCAACTGGCAGGTGTTCTCTTCCGATCCCACCATCGTGATCCAGGATCCCGAAGAAGACTTTGAACTGCCGATGTTTATTGCCATGGATCCGCCCAAACACGACGAGCAGCGTAAGACCGTGCAAGGGGTAGTGGCGCCGTTCAACCTGAAGAATCTGGAAGGCACCATCCGCACCCGGGTGCAGAATATTCTCGACAGCCTGCCGGTGGGTGAAACCTTTAACTGGGTGGACAAAGTGTCCATTGAGCTGACCACCCAGATGCTTGCGACCCTGTTCGACTTCCCTTTCGAAGACCGTTACAAGCTCACCCGCTGGTCGGATGTGGCCACCGGCGGTCCGGAAACCGGCATTGTCGAAAGTGAGGAGCAGCGCCGTGAAGAGCTGTACGAGTGCCTGGCGTACTTCACCCGTCTGTGGCAGGAACGCGAGCACACCGAAGGCGGCAACGACCTGGTGTCCATGCTGGCCCATGGTGAAGCCACCAAGGATATGGACCCGCAGGAGTTTCTCGGCAACCTGGTGCTGCTGATTGTCGGCGGCAACGATACCACCCGTAATTCAATTACCGGCGGAGTGCTGGCGCTGAATGAAAATCCCGGTGAGTACGCCAAGCTGCGCAACAACCCGGCGGTTATCCCGAACATGGTGTCAGAAATTATCCGCTGGGTGACGCCGCTGGCGCACATGCGCCGTACCGCCAATCAGGATTACGTGCTTGGCGGCCAGCAGATCAAAGCAGGTGACAAGCTGGTGATGTGGTATGTCTCCGGCAACCGTGACGAACGGGCGATCGAGCGGCCCGATGAATTTATCATCGACCGCAAGCGCGCGCGCCAGCATCTGTCTTTCGGTTTCGGCATTCACCGCTGTATGGGCAACCGGCTGGCGGAGATGCAGCTGCGTATCCTCTGGGAAGAAATCCAGACACGCTTCCACTTTGTCGAAGTGGTGGGA
>JANQOA010000169.1 GCA_028279305.1 Pseudomonadales bacterium | reverse complement strand
GGCGCACCTGACCGCTGGCGGGGTCAAGGAAATAGGGCCCGAAGATGGGGAAACCGTCAGCGGCAAAACCAATCACCGGGGAACCGTTGGGGCCGGGGGCATCATCAAACAGCGCATTCGGGCTGCCGTGGTAGTGATAGCTGCCGTTGGGCTGGGTGTGGGCGTTATGGGCGTCCGCGCCAAACTTGCCGGGGGTGTTCAGCGGCTCTAATAACCACTCCGCGGTGTCGTTGCAACCGACGGCCACGTTGCCGTCCGCGTCGGCATTCTGGCTGTTGGGGCTGTAACAGCCCGCGCTGAGCAGATCGATGGGCACGCCGTTCAGCATCACCCCCTCGTAAACCGGTTGGCTGCGCGCGGTTACGGCTGCCGCCTGCTGGGGTGCACGCGGGATGGTAAACGATTGATCCACCTCCGCCACATTGGTGGCAAAGGCCGCGGTGGCGTCATTGAAGTCGTGGTTGGGGATGTTGTCGCTGGTCAGCAGGCAACTGTTCTCTCCCGCGGTGACCTGCAGGTTGCCGGTGAAGCCGAGAGACCGTTGTATATCAACCACATTGGAAAAATAGGCGTTGTCATAGTCTGCGCAGTCGACGCTGCGCAGCGTAAGTACAAGGTTGGTGATGTCCACGTCCTCAGCGGTGCTGTCGGACGTATCGCCGGTGCCGCTTTCGGAGTTGTTGTCCGTAGTGGTTGCCGTGTTGTCGGTCGCGGCTGCGGCTGACGAAGAGCCGGACCCGCCGCCGCAGCCGGTCTGCATGATCAAGGTCCCGACCAACAGGATCTTCAGGAAAAGTGCACATAAGTCCGCAGGTTGCATTGCCGGCCCGCCTTCTGGTGTCTGTGTGAAGGCGTTATTTAAAAGCGAAAATGTGCAGGCAAGGTGCAGAAAGGGTGTTTTCCTGGGGTAATGCGGGCAGCCGGAGCTGCCCGCAGCCGGTTTCAGCCGCGCCGGCGGGGTGTTTCGGAATCGCCCACGCGGAACACGTTGTCAGGCAATTCTTCACCGATGTCGGTATTCAGCTTGATGATTCTGCCCAGGGTTAAACCTCTGATCAGGTTGCGGTCGGCCCGGTTCAGGGTATTGCGGTGCCAGAAGCGGTCGCCGTCGCGCAAGACCAGAAACTGCTGCCGCACAATGGTGTGGAACAACTCCCCGAGCTGCCCGTTGTTGTGCGGGTCTTCAGCCAGTCCGCCCACCCACAGATCAACGTCCGCCACCGAGGCGTAAGCGGCTTGCAGTTGCGCCACAACCTCGGGGTTGCTGGAAATGTCGGCAAAACTTGCTGCCGGCGCCAGGCCGAAGCCGCTGCGCGCTTCGTTGTAGGACGGCAGTCCGTGGTCGCGGCCGCGCTGGATGTTCAGCGCCACCAGATCAAATCCGCCGGCGCCCGGCTGGCCGAAGAGAAAATTGCGCACGTCATCTACAACCTCAGCGTCGATGGTCTGGCACACCTGCATGGCCAGCCCGCGCAGAATCGAATCGATGCCGTTGGCGGTGAGTTCCTGGGGCGCAAAAAAGGCATTACGCAGGGGCAGCGGACCCTCCGCTGCGGGTTGCAGCTGGGCGTCCAGGCGCAGCAGGGTAGGGCTGAGCATGCTGTGGCCCAGCCGGTAAGCGGCGCCGGAAAACTCGTTCATAATTCTGGCATCGGTATCTGCCTGATAACCCCGGTAACGGGGCAACGCGCGCGGGCCCAACAACGCGGGCAAAAACTCCCGGTAGGTGATCTGCTGCATCTCGGCGCTCACCAGCCGGCGTGCCCGCTGGTACAGTTCTTCTCCGGACAGGTCCGGGTTTGCCGCCTGCAGCTCGTCAACCAGCCGGTTGTGCTCGCGCACAAACAAGGTGTGCATGGCAGCCAGCCCAACCTGTTCGTTGGCGCGTACGTCACCGGCCAGGAACAGGGTGTCCGCCGGGCCGCCGGCGTTGGCCAGACCGTTTTCGTTAAACGGCAACAACTCGCCCGCGGAGGTCAGCAGTTTGCCGCTGCCGTCGTTGCGGCGCAGTGCGCTTGCCCGCTCTGCGCTGGAACCGTACACGTTGGACGCGTCGATCCATCCGGTGATCTCGTTGATCTGCTGCCGCACACCGGCAGCATCGTGTTCGTAGATCGAACGGTTGAAGCTTATGCTGACAAGGCCGGTGTTGTCCGGGTCGAAAAACGGATCACCCGCGGGCACCGGGATAGGCTGCTCTTCAGGCGGGTTTACGCCGTCCGTCAGGTCTATATCGTGGTCCAGAAACTGCCCCCACTGCCAGAGAAAATCGGAAAAATTACCGGCGTTGGGGTTCAGTTCGGATTGGGCAAACACGGTGTTGCTGATAAGCCTTGCGCTGGCCCGCTGGGCGCCCGCCATCTCGTCAGCACCGTCCGCGTAATCGTCAGGCAGAAAACGCCGCAGGGGGGTGTGGGCTGCATTGGCGTCAGGGGTGCCGGCGTTGTTACCGCTGCCATCGATGGCAGGCAGTTCCAGGTTGGCGGACGGGCGCCGCGGCGCGTCCTGGTCCCGGCGAATGCGCCGGGCGGGGGAAACGCCGGATGCGGCGCGGTCGCGGTCCGCCTCTTCAAGGATTGGGTTGTCAAGGATTGGGTTGGATGCATCCGCGGCAGGTTCACCAGCGGCTTCTGCCGCTTCGGTGTCCGCCGCCGCGGCGGTTAAGGTGCCGCAAAAAAGGCACAACGCACAGACGTAGGGTACTGCTCTCATCTAAGGTCTCTCTACTACTCGGAAGGACCCTTAGCGTAGGCGGTAGGTTGTACCGGATTGTTTCACAACTGCGGAGAAACTGTGCAGTTATTGTGAATTGTTAAACGGTTCACGTTTTTGCCTGCTGATCCCTGGCGGCTACCAGCTCGCGCACCCGCGGAATCAACTCGCGGCCGTAGTCAATTGCATCGGGCAGCGGGTCGTAACCGCGGATCAACAGGCTGGTGGCCCCCAGATCGTAGTAGGCGGCCATGGCTTCCGCCACGGTTTCAGGGGTGCCGACCAGGGCCGTTGAGTTACCGCGCGCGCCGCTGGCCTCAGCCAGAGCCGTATATAAACACGTATCGTGTACTTCTTTGGCCGCCGCGGCTTCCAGCAGCCGCTGCGAACCCACGTTGTCAGGGCCTTTGATTTTACGCCCGCCGGTACGGCGCTTGATTTCAGCAAGAATGGCACGCGCCCGGTCCCAGGCTTCACCTTCAGTTTTGCCCAGAATGGGCCGGGTGGACACGCTGAACGTAATTGGATTGGCGCCGGCGGCCTGTTCGACCCGGGCCATAAACGCCTTGGTTTCGGCCAGCGGTTCTCCCCATAACATGAAGACGTCGATATGGGGCGCCAGGGTTTTGATCGCGGCATCCGACCCGCCGCCGCCATACAATGGGATGCGCGGTGTCTGGGCGCAGCGGATGTCGGCATACGCGCCCTTGACGTCGTAGAACTCGCCGGTGTGATCAAAAGGCTTCGGGTCGGTCCAGGTCTGCTTGAGGATCTGCGCGTACTCTTCGGTGCGCCGGTAGCGGGCGCCGTGGTCGGCGTGGTCACCGTCTTTGGCCTGGTCCGCATCGCTGCCGCCGCTGATCAGGTGCACCGCCAGACGTCCTTCACTGAGCTGGTCCAGGGTTGCCAGTTTGCGGGCCGCCAGGGTGGGGGCGACAAAACCGGGCCGGTGGGCGAGCAGGAAACTGAGCCGGCTGGTCACCGATGCGGCGTGGGCGCCGATCATAAAACCGTCCGGGGCGTTGGAGAAATAGCCGATCAGCACCCGGTCGAAGTCCGCCTCCTCATGGATTCTTGCCGTTTCCGTGATCACTTCCGTGGAAAACACCGGACCTTCGGGCGGGATAATTTCCGAAGCCACCTGGGGCGCGATCCAGCCGATAATTTCCACAGGCATAACAGTCCCCCCCGGTCTATATGCGCCTTTGTTGTTTGCGTTTGCTTTAGTTTATCATCACCCGATTGGGGTATTGAGGACAAGCGGGAACATGGCTGGGAAACGGTTGTTAGTGTGCGTTCTGGGCTTGGCTGCGGCTTTCAGTGCTGCGGCGGACGAAAGCAAAAACAGCAGCGCCGAGGCGGCGGATGCCGCCAAGGTTAAAGAAGACAAGGTGGTGTGCAAGAAGATCAAAGTCACGGGCACACATTTTCGTAAGCGCATCTGCCAGAAACGCAGCGTGTGGAAAGAAATAGAAGAAGAAAGCCAGCGCGCCATGGATGAGCTGTCTGTCACCCGCGGCGGGGGCACGGTTAACTAGCACCCGGCACTGCGGCACGGTTAACCGGTTTTCAACCTGGCAACAGCCCGCGAAGGGTTTCCCGGGTGGCTTCGAATTCCTGCCGGTTGAGGCAGAACTCCGACACCGCAAAATCAGTTACGCCGGCATCCCGCAGCAACTGTATTTTATCCTCGACCTGGGCCGCGTCGCCGACAATGGCCACATCCGCCGGTCCATCCACGCCTTCGCGGTCGAACATGGCCCGGTAGGACGGCAGCTTGCCGTACATGCTGAGGCCTTTGGCTATCGCCTGCCGGACAACTTCCGCCTGGCCGGTCACACATACCGGCAGCGTGGCAATGATGCGCGGCGCCGGCCGGCCGGCTTTCGCCGCTGCTTCGGAAATACGCGGCACGATGTGATCCTTGATGGTTCTGGGCCCCACCCAGGCCAGGGTGGTACCGTCTGCC
>JANQOA010000158.1 GCA_028279305.1 Pseudomonadales bacterium | reverse complement strand
TGCGCACGCTCCGACTGCTCGGCAACAACCGGCTGACCCATTTGCACGCAACCGCCCAGCAGCCAGATGCTGAAAGCAAATACCCAGCCCGCGGCTGTGTTGAATAAGCTGCTGAATCGTTCGGCCATACAGGTGGTCTGACATCAATGCCCGGTAATTCTAGACAACATCCCCAGACCCGACGCGCCGGCTAACACCGCCAGCACTACCCAGGGCAGGAAGGCGTCACCATGTAACTGGGTGTAGTGTAGCGGTAAAAGCAAATTGTCCCAACCACTGGCTTGAGTACCCTGCCACGGCCACAATTTGGTCAACGAGCCGAGCATGAAGCCGGTCAGCAGACTCAACAGCGCCTCGCCATGGCGCTGCAGCAGCCAGGCTAACAGGCGGCTGAACAACAACAAGCCGGTTATGCAACCGGCGGCAAAAATGATGATGAAGGTGATATCGAAGCCCGCTACCGCGGCGATAACAGGCGCGTACAAGCCCAGCGCCAGCAGTACAAACGAGCCGCTGACCGCCGGCAGCAACCAGGCGCAGACCGCCAGCGCGCCGCCGGCAAATATCTGCAGGCTGGCGGGCTGCACCGCCATCTGCGGCAACCACAGCATCGACAAGCCGGCCAACATACCCAGGGGGGCCCAACCGAGCAGCGTACGCGGATTTCTGGCACGGCCGATTACCCACACCGACATGCCGATGACGCCGCCGAAAAAACCCCAGACCACCGGCTGATAGTGGGCCAGCAGGAATTGCATAATCCGGGCAAAGACCAGAATGCCGGCCCCCATTCCGGCCGCCAGCCACAACAGAAACGCAATCTGGTGGTGGGCGGCAAAACTCTGCCAATGCCGCAGCATCACCAGGGAGCGGGGGCCGAAGCTGGCAATACTGGTAACCAGCGGCTGATAGATGCCCGTTACAAATGCAATTGTGCCGCCGGACACACCAGGGACCACCTCGGCGAGCCCCATGAGAAAACCACGGAACAAAACGCCGAGGCGGCTGACACCGTCCGGCATGGCTGCAGCCGGCGGCGCCACCTCAGGCAATACCCTTCTTCAAGGGTACAAAGCGCACATAATCTTGCACCGTTTCTTCAAACCCATCTTCCAGGCGGTCGATCACGCGCAGCTCCTGGACGTTATCGCCGCCCACCGGCAATACCATGCGTCCGCCCACCGCCAATTGCTCCAGCAACTGTTCCGGCACCTGGGCCGGCGCGGCGGCCACCAGGATGCCGTCAAACGGGGCAAATCGGGGCCAGCCTTCATAACCGTCACCAAAACGTACGGATATGTTGCGTAGTTTCAGCGCCGTGAAGCGGCGGCGGGTTTTGGCGATAAACGCCTCGATGCGTTCAATGGAATAAACCTCGGCACACAGTCCGGCCAGCACCGCGGTCTGATAACCGCAGCCGGTGCCCACTTCCAGCACCCGCCGGCGCTGTGGGTCCGCCTCACCAGCCGCCCGCTCTGTTTGCCCAACCGCCCGCTCTGTTTGCCCAGCCGCCCGCCCAATCTGCCCAGCCGCCCGCTCTGTTTGCCCAACCCCCCGCCCAATCTGCCCAGCCGCCCGCCCATCCAGTAACAGTTGGGTCATAAGGGCCACCACAAACGGTTGGGAAATGGTCTGGCCGTGGCCGATGGGCAACGCGGTATCCTCGTAGGCGCGGTGCGCGAGTGCTTCGTCGATAAAGATGTGCCGCGGCAGGCCGGCAATTTGCGCCAGCACCGCTTCGTTGTTAATGCCCTGTTCGCGCAGGCGCTCCACCAGCCGGTCCCGGGTACGCTGAGAGGTCATGCCGATGCCGCTCAAGTTAAACTCACTCACTGTCTGCAGGCTCCCTGTCTTCCTTGTTTTCCGTCCCGCCTTCGGACAGGCATATACGGCTTGCCAGCATGCTGGTGGCGTACGCCCCCGGCGGTAACGTAAATTGCAGCTCAAAACAGTCCACGCCCAGGGATTGCACCCGCAGGCCGCGGGGCAATTCAAACAGTTTGCGGCGTGCCTGGCTGACACCGCTGAACTCCAGTGCTTCGCAGAGCCGGGCAGCGGACGCCAGCGCCGCCTGTTCCACCGCCAGAGCCTCACCGCTGGCGGCGGAGCGGCCCCGTCCCCACAACGGGCCGGTGGGTAGTCCATCTTCAGCCACATCACCCTCTATCAGGGTCGCGGCGCTGCCGGCCGCGCAGCGGGCCTGCAGCACGCGGTTGAATAACTCCGCGCGCAGCACACTCAAGTGCCAGCCGCTGCGTTGCCGGGATATTCTGCGCCGCCGCCGCTGCAATATCCACGTTTGCGCCTGCTCCACATTTTGTGCGGACAGCCGTTGCGGCCCAAAAGCGTTGGCAAAACCCTGCTGCAACGATTGCAACAGTTCAGCGGAACAGTTGCGCGCCTCGCGCAGCACCAGTTCAAAGCGGTTGGCACTGTGCTGGCCGAGGCGCAACTTGCGCTGATGGCGGGCCTGCCGCAGACAGCGTACACCGGGCAGTTGCGGCAGCCAACGGTCTTCATCCGTCACCACGCTGAACCACTGGCGGGTCACCGCACGTTTGTCCTTGCGGCCGGCAAAACCCACCGCAACCGGCGCCACGTTATAGGCTGATGCGACCTCCCGCGCCACGTCCGCGGTATTCCAGCCGGTTTTTTCCACCAGAAAATAGGCGTGTTCACCGCTGCCGCTGAACTCCAGGTCCAGCACTTCCTCGACGCGGAAGTCAGCGGCATGGGTTTTTATAACCGCCCTGGGTAACTCCGCCGCGGGCGGTTGCGCCGCCTCAGGATTCGGGGATGAGATAGAACACCTCGCCGGATTTGACCATACCCAGATCGCGCCGGGCGCGGGCTTCCAGCACGCTATGGTCTTCCTTCAGGGCCATGACCTCCGCGGTGAGGATTTTATTGCGCTGCTGCAATACTTCAGCTTTCTGTTGCTGCCGATGCAACTGCTGCTCCAGCCGCTGTTGGGCAAAGTAGCCGGACGGCCCCAGCCACAGGCTGTATTGCAGCCAGACCAGCACCAGCACAGCAACCGCGGCTAACCACTTCATGGCCGGCCTATTGCGCCTTGATGGCGGCACGGCCGGGGTAGCGGGCGGCGTCACCCAGTTCCTGCTCGATGCGCAACAATTGATTGTATTTTGCCACCCGGTCGCTGCGGCACAACGAGCCTGTCTTTATCTGACCCGCTCCGGTGCCTACCGCCAGGTCTGCAATTGTAGTGTCCTCGGTTTCTCCGGAACGGTGTGAAATCACGCTGGTATAGCCGGCCTCCGCCGCCATGCTGATGGCCTGCAGGGTTTCCGTCAGTGTACCGATCTGATTAAACTTGATGAGGATGGAATTGGCCACCTGCTGCTCGATACCCCGCGACAGAATCTGCGTGTTGGTCACAAACAGATCGTCACCCACCAATTGCACACGGTCGCCGACCCGCTCCGTCAGCTTCTTCCAGCCGTCCCAATCTCCTTCGTCCATGCCGTCTTCGATGGAAACGATGGGGTGTTTATCCGCCAGCTCAGCCAGATACTCAACAAATCCGGCAGCATCATAGCTGCGGTTTTCACCGGACAACTGGTATTGGCCGTCGCGGTAGAACTCCGAGGCGGCGCAGTCCAGCGCCAGCGTGACATCGGTTCCCAATGTGTATCCGGCGCGGCCCACGGCGTCGCTGATCACTTCCAGCGCCTGGGCATTGGATTCGAGATTGGGCGCAAAACCGCCTTCGTCCCCCACCGCGGTGGCCAGACCCATCTGCTGCAGCACCTGTTTCAAATGATGAAAGATCTCCGCGCCGGCCCGCAGGCTCTCCCGGAACGACGTCATCGAGACCGGCTGCACCATGAACTCCTGGATGTCGACGTTGTTATCCGCATGCTCGCCGCCGTTGAGAATGTTCATCATCGGCACCGGCATACACATATCCGGACCACCCGCCAATTCATTGATATGCCGGTACAGAGGTATACCGCGGGCCTGAGCGGCGGCCTTGGCTGCCGCCAGCGACACCGCCAGCATGGCATTTGCACCCAGCCTGGATTTGTTCTCAGTGCCGTCCAGAGACAACATTTTCTGGTCCAGCGCCGCCTGCTCAGCCACAGCCATGCCTCGCAGCGCAGCGGCGATGTCACCGTTGACGTGGCCAACCGCCTGTTGCACACCTTTGCCAAGGTAACGGTCCTTATCCCCGTCACGCAGTTCCAGGGCTTCCCGGGTGCCCGTGGAGGCGCCGCTGGGCGCCACGGCGCGGCCGCAATGGCCGCCGTCGGTGATGACATCCGCTTCGACCGTGGGATTGCCGCGGCTGTCGAGGATTTCGCGGGCGTTTATCGAACTTATGTTTGCCATCTTCTGCCTTTATTGCGCATCAGCGATGCCATGCGTGTTACTGGGATTTAACTGCCACCGGCTCAACCGGGCCCGCCGCGTCCGAGTGGCGGGCGCTGACCTGGGCGAGGCCGGCACGGATGAAGCCGGTAAACAGCGGATGGCCCTTGCGCGGCGACGAGGTAAATTCCGGGTGGAACTGGCTGGCCAGAAACCAGGGATGGTCTTGCAGCTCGATCATCTCCACCAGTTCACCGTCTTCCGAACGGCCGGCCACAACCAGACCCTCTTTTTCCAGCGCATCGACATAGTTGTTGTTCACTTCATAACGGTGGCGGTGGCGTTCGTAGACCACCGGCTGGCCGTAGACGCGTTCCGCCAGGGTGCCCTGGTTCAGTACGCAAGGCTGTTCACCAAGGCGCATGGTACCACCCAGATCGCTGTCTGCGCTGCGCTGCTCAACGCGGCCGTCAGCTTCCATCCATTCGGTAATCATGCCCACCACGGGGTGCGGCGGGCGTTCCTGCACCTCGGTGGTGTGCGCACCCTCCAGACCCACGCAATGGCGGGCGAGATCGATGATGGCGGCGTGCAGCCCGTAACAGATGCCCAGGTACGGTACCTTATGTTCGCGGGCATACTGGGCGGCAAGGATTTTACCCTCAAAGCCGCGCCCGCCGAAGCCGCCGGGCACCAGAATGGCATCCGCGTCCGCCAGCACCCCGACGCCGTCACGCTCCAGGTCTTCAGCGTCAATGTAATGTACGTTGATGCGGGTACGGGTCTGAATGCCGGCGTGTTTGATGGCTTCAATCAGCGACTTATAGGCATCCAGCAGATCCAGGTACTTGCCGACAAAAGCCAGATCCAGTTCCGCCTGGGGATTTTTTTCCGCCTCCACCACCGCCCGCCACTCGGACAGGTCCACCGGGTCGCATTGCAGATTAAGCAGATCTACAACAATATCATCCAGGCCCTGCTCATGCAGAATCAGCGGCGCTTCATAAATGGAGTCCACATCCCAACTGGAAATCACCGCACGCTCCTCCACGTTGGTGAACAGCGCAATTTTGCTGCGGGCGGAACGGGGCAGCGGCGATTCCGAGCGGCAGATCAGAATATCCGGCTGCAGCCCCACCGAGCGGAACTCTTTAACTGAATGCTGGGTGGGTTTGGTTTTGATCTCGCCGGCCTTCTGCAGGTAAGGCACATAGGTGAGGTGCACAAACAAGGCTTCGCTTCTGCCCACCTCCAGGCGCAACTGACGGATGGCTTCCAGGAACGGCTGGGACTCGATATCACCCACCGTGCCGCCGATTTCCACAATCAGCACGTCAAAACCGTCAGCCACCAGCCGGATACGGCGCTTGATTTCATCCGTCACGTGGGGAATCACCTGCACGGTGCCGCCCAGGTAATCACCGCGGCGTTCGCGGCGCAACACTTCAGCATAAACCGAACCGGTGGTGAAGTTGTTACTCTTGGTCATGCTGACGTTGGAGAAACGTTCATAGTTACCGAGGTCCAGGTCCGTTTCCGCACCATCTTTGGTAACAAAGATCTCCCCGTGCTGAATAGGGCTCATGGTGCCCGGATCCACGTTGATGTAGGGATCCATTTTCAACACGTTGACTCTTAAGTTGCGGGCTTCCAACTGCGCCGCCAGCGAGGAAGTGATAATGCCTTTGCCCAGGGAGGACACCACACCACCACTAACGAAGATATATTTTGTCATGCAAACCCATCGTCAACACCCATTACCTCACCGGAAACTACAATAGTTGTGTCGGAAAGCTGCACCGGGGTGTGTTTGTTTGAAGCCAGTACGGCTCATTCGAGATGGGATTGCACGATAGCAAAAGCCCCGGCCAAGCTCAAATGACATCACAAAATAAGCAAAATTTTTGCCATCCCGGCCGGCTCAACCGCCGTTGGTGCTGTCTGCCCGATTTAGCCAGCGGGCGCGGCACCATGGCTTGCCGGGGGCGTCCGCCGCGGCACCGGCAGCCAGCGCAATTTCAGGCACACACAGGAGCCGGCCGTTGCTGAACAGCAGCGGGTAGGCAGAGCGCCGCCAGGGCGGCATGGCAGCCTGTTGCAGCAACTGTTTGACCGACGTGGATTTGCCGTCCTGCCTTTGCAGGCGCAAGCCGGGACGGCGCACGTCAACACACAAGGGGCCTTCATAGACAGACGCCAGCGGCGCCTGCGGAGCAGCCGGCTCCAGGCTCAGCGCGCCGTACGCACATTGCAAGGATTCCCCCAGCGCCAGGCTGTGCGGGTAAGCCGGCGCCGGTCCGGGCGGGGGTTCAAAGTAAAGGTGTGCAGCGTAGCCGTGCAATTGATGTCCGGCTGTGCCGGGTAATTCCAGCAACGCACTGCCGCCCTGTAACTGCCGTAAGAATTCATCCAGCGCTGCATCGCTGCTGCGGCGGCAGCCGCGCTGCGCCAGGTATGCCCGCAGCCAGACCCGTTGTGCATCAGCCGCTGCGGGCAGCTCGGAGACCGCCACCCGGTCCGGCTGATGGCGTAGTGCATGGGCCAGCGCATCTTCCGTGGCCGCAGCGTGGCCGGCCACCCTCAATACCGCGCCGCTGAGCCCGGGCCAGTGCTGCTGCAGGCGCGGCACAATCTGCCGGCGCAGGAAGTTGCGCTGCAGGTGTTCCTGCCGGTTACTGGGGTCTTCCACCCAGCGCACTCCGGCCCGCGTAACATAGTCTTCCAGCAGGCTGCGCGGCAAATCCAGCAGCGGGCGCAGGAAGCGGCCGTCGCCGAGACGGCCGCTGTGCCGCATGGGTAACAACCCGCGGCCGCTGAACAGACGCATGAGAACGGTTTCCACCTGATCCTGCCGGTGATGGCCCAGCACCAGGCAGTCAGTGGATTGCAGCTGTTGGCGGAATGCGCGGTAACGGGCGCGGCGGGCATTGGCTTCCAGATTGCCCTCAGCCGCGACCTGCACCTGCGCGGCGACAAAGTCGACCTGCAGCTGCGCGGCGGTTGCGCGGCAATGGTCCAGCCAGTGATCCGCCTCGGGTTGCAGGCCGTGGTGTACGTGCAAGGCTGCGATCCGCATGCCACCGGCCGGCTGCAACACCTGCCGGCAGGCCAGCAGCAGCGCGGTGGAATCCAGTCCGCCGCTGAAGGCGACCATCACCCGCCGCAACGGGGCGTGTGCCTTGAGGGTACTGAGTTCGTGTTGCAGGGTTTGTTCGAGGGCGTGCATGGGGCCTATTCTACCCCGTATCGGCGGCTAGCCGGTGGCGTACTCCAGGCGCACGCAGTTGCCGAACTCATCGCGTAACGACCGCAGCAGATCATCGCTGGCCTGCACCTGCCAGTCCTGGCCCAGGGATATACGCGCGGCAGCCGCTTCACCGCTGTACAACACGGCAATTTCGCAGCCTTCGTCCAACGCCCGGTGCGGGCTGATGACGTCTTTCAGGCGCGCGCCGAAGTCCGCCGGCATGTCTTCGCGGCGCATGTCGATGACAAAACCGCGGCTGAAGCGCTGACGCGCCTCAGCGATGGTAAACACCTTCTGCGCGCGCATCGCAATGCCGCCGTCGCTGAACTCATCTACCTGCACCTCGCCTTCCAGCACCAGCAGTTCGTCATTGGCGACCTTGCGCCCGTATTGTTCAAAACAGTCGGGAAACATCACCACTTCCAACCGCGCGCTGCGGTCATCCAATACCAGATTGCACATTCTGGCGCCGCGGCGTGAATTTCTGGCACGCACGCTGACCACCATGCCGGCAATCCACTGGGTACGCTTCTCCGCGCGCAGGTTGACAATTCTGCGTTTGCAGATGTGCTCCAGCTCCTGCTCGTATTCTTCTATCGGGTGGCCGGTAAGAAACAGCCCCAGCGATTCCTTTTCGCCCTGCAGGCGCTGGCGGCTGTTCAGGCTGCTTACGGATGCAGCCACGGCACAGGCCTCGATGGGTGCATTCTCGACCCCGCCGAACAGGTCGTTGATACCGGCTTCCGCGTTCTGCGCCTGTTGTTCAGCACTCTGCATGGCATGCGCCAGCAATCCCTGCAGCCTTCCGCGGGTGGTGTTCACATCTTCACCGGGCAGCGCAAATTCATCAAACGCGCCGGCAGCCAGCAACGCTTCGTTGACCCGCTTGTTGACCTTTCGCGCATCCACCCGGCGGCAGAAGTCCGCCAGATCTTTGAACGGGCCGTCCATGCGCGCCGCTATGATGTTCGCCACCGGGCCTTCGCCGACCCCGCGCACCGCGCCCAGGCCGTAAATGATGCTGTTGTTCTGGGCGGTAAAACGGAATTCACTGAGGTTCACGCTGGGCGGTAACAGCGGCACCTGCATGCGGCGCACCTCATCAATGAGAATGACAACGCGGTCGATATTCTGCATGTCAGCGGACAGGTTGGCGGCCATGAATTCCGCCGGATAATGGGCTTTAAGCCAGGCGGTCTGAAAACTGACCACCGCGTAGGTGGCTGAGTGGGACTTGTTAAATGCGTACCCGGCAAACTTCTCCATCAGGTCAAAAATGTCGTTGGACAGTTTTTCGTCCACCTCGTTGGCGGCGGTGCCCTGCAGAAACTGCTCCCGCACCCGGGCCATCTCTTCGGGTTTTTTCTTGCCCATGGCGCGGCGCAGCAGGTCAGCCTGGCCGAGGCTGAAACCGGCCAGTTCCTGGGCAATCTGCATCACCTGCTCCTGGTACAGGACAACCCCGTAAGTGCCTTCCAGCACGGTTTCCAGCTTCGGGTGCGGATATACAACCGGTTCGCGCTTGTGCTTGCGGTTGATGTAGTCCGTATCCGCGCCGGATTGCAATGGCCCCGGCCGGAAGATCGCCACCAGGGCAATGATGTCGTCGATGCAGTCGGGCTTCAGCTTGGCAATCAGTTCTTTCATGCCGCGGGATTCAAGCTGGAATACGCCGGTGGTTTCCGCCTGCCGCAGCAACTCGTAAGCGTCTCTGTCATCCAGCGGAATGTTGTCGATATTAAGCAGCGGCTGGTCCGATTCCCGGGCGGCGTTAATGCTGTGCACGGTCCAGTCGATGATGGTCAGGGTTTTTAAGCCGAGGAAGTCAAACTTCACCAACCCGGCCCGCTCTACATCGTCTTTGTCGTATTGGGAGACCAGGCTGCCGCCGCTGTCTTCAGTGTACAGCGGCACAAAGTCCGTCAGCCTGCTGGGCGCAATCACTACGCCGCCGGCGTGTTTGCCGACGTTGCGCACAATGCCTTCCAGCTTGTACGCCATATCCATGATTTCGCTGACTTCTTCGTTGTTGTCGACAAACTCTTTCAGCTCCGCGCTCTCTTCCATGGCTTTGGACAAGGTCATGCCCACCGCAAACGGAATGAGTTTGGACAGTTTGTCCGCCAACCCGTAGGGTTTACCCTGCACCCGCGCTACGTCCCGGACCACGGCCTTGGCCGCCATGGTGCCGAAGGTGATGATCTGGCTGACTGCATTGTGGCCGTACAGCTCGCTGACATGCTGGATCACTTTGTCGCGCCCTTCCATGCAGAAATCGACGTCGAAGTCCGGCATGGAGACCCGCTCGGGGTTCAGGAAACGTTCGAACAGCAGATCGTACTCCAGCGGGTCGAGGTCGGTAATGCCAAGCGCGTACGCCACCAGCGAACCGGCCCCCGAACCGCGCCCGGGACCCACCGGGATGGCATTGGATTTAGCCCAGGCGATAAATTCCATGACAATCAGGAAGTAGCCGGCAAACCCCATCTGCTTGATCACATCCAGCTCGAAGCGCAGCCGTTGCTCATAGTCAGCTTCGGTGGCCTGGGCGGCACGCATCCCGCGGCTGCCGAGCCGCTCGTGCAAACCTTCGCTGGCGGTCTTGTCCAGGAACGACTCTAACGATTCCCCGTCGGGAATGGGGTAATCGGGCAGGTAGTAGGTACCCAGATTAACCTGCACGCTGCAACGGCGGGCAATCTCCCCGGCATTGGCCAGCGCTTCGGGAATGTCGGCAAACAACGTCTCCATCTCGGCCGGGCTCTTCAGGTACTGCTGGTCGGAGTAGCGCCGTTCCCGGCGCGGGTCGTTCAGGGTGCGGCCCTCGTGAATACACACCCGGGTTTCATGGGCTTCATAGTCCGCCTGCTCGGCAAAACAGACGTCGTTAGTGGCCACCACCCCGATGCCGGTTTCACCCGCCAGTTGCAGCAGCGCAACGTTGGCCTGCTCTTCGCCGCTGCGCGAGGTGCGGGTCAGTTCCAGGTAATAACGGTCGCCGAAACACTGCTGCCAGCGCTGTGCCCGTTCGCGCAGGCCCTGGGTGTCTTCAGCCAGCGCAAGCTGCCAGAGATGCCCCTGGATGCCGCCGGACAACACGATCAACCCGCTGCTGCGGTCAAATACCTCAGCTTCGCTTAATACGCCCCGCGCCTGGCTGCTGGTATAGCCGCTGGACACCAGATAAATGAGGTTGGCATAGCCGCTGCTGTTCATGGCCAGTACCACAATCCGCTCCGGCCCGCCGTTGTTGCCGTCAGCCTCCGGCTGCACCAGCAGCTCCGCGCCGAGCAGCGGTTTGATGCCCTGCCCGCAGGCAGCCTGATAAAACTTCACCAGCGCAAACAGGTTGTTGCAGTCCGTCAGGCCCACCGCCGGCATCTGCAGGCGTGCCACCTGCGCCATCATGGGTTTCAGTTTCAGCAGACTGTCTTTCAGCGAAAACTCGCTGTGAACGTGCAGATGGACAAAACCGCTGCTCACCGTTCGCAGGCCTCGCGCACCGGCGCAAAACTGCGTCTGTGGACCGGCGTCACCCCCAGAGTGCGCAGCGCCTGGAAGTGCTGCCGCGTGGGGTAACCCATATGCTGGGCAAAGCCGTAACCGGGGTATTGAGTATCCAGTTCCATCATGTGTTCATCGCGCGCCACCTTGGCCAGGATCGAAGCGGCGCTGATGGGGGGCATGCGCAGATCCCCTTTAACCACCGCCACACAGGGCTGGCTTAGTCTTGGTACTTTGTTACCGTCCACAAATACCACCGCCGGGCGGACGTCCAGTTGCGCCACCGCCCGTTGCATGGCCACATGGCTGGCGCGCAGAATGTTCAACCGGTCCACCTCATGTTCATCCGCCCAGCCCACACCCCAGCACAGGGCAGCGGCACGGATTTCCGCCGCCAGAGCCTGGCGTTTTGCCATGGTGATTTTTTTTGAATCCGTTAACCCTTGTATCGGGCAGTTTACATCCAGGACAACCGCAGCGGCCACTACAGGGCCCGCCAGGGGGCCGATACCTACCTCATCCACGCCGGCCTGTACGCGGTAACACCAGGGATCGGGGTCGGGCTGCAGTCTGGATTCTCCTGCCGGCGGGATCAATTCGGCAATAAGCCTAACACGGCAGCGGCTGCTTTTTCATCAGCCCCCTGGCGTAAATTGTTGTGCATCTCTGCAAAGCGTGTACGCAATGGGCTGCCAGCGCTGCTTTCGCGCAGTTGCTCCTCCAGCGCCGCGGCCAGCGCCGGCCCGGTGCCTTCGTCCTGCAGCAACTCAGGCACCAGGGCATGCCCGGCGAGGATGTTTGGCAGCGCCACAAACGGCGTGCGCAGCATGCGCCGGGCAATCTGGTAGGTCAGCCAGCCGAGCCGGTAGCTGACCACCATCGGCCGGCCCACCAGCAGCGTTTCCAGAGTGCTGGTGCCGGACTTCACCAGCACTACATCCGCCGCCAGCAGCGCCTGGCGGGCATGGCCGTCGTAAAGTACTACTTTAAGCTGCGGAAATTCCACCAGAGCAGTTTCGATCCGCGCGCGCAGCGCCGGGCGCAGACACGGGATAACAACTTCCGTCTGCGGATGCGCGGCGCTGAACAGGCTGGCGGCCTGCAGGAAGTGGTTGATCATCAGCTGAATTTCACTGCCGCGGCTGCCCGGCAGCACCGCCAGCACCGTACCGCCGGTTTCCAGACCGAGAGTTTCGCGGGCGCGCAGCTGTCCATGCCGGTTGCCGCTGTCCGGGCTGATTTCATCAGCCAGCGGGTGGCCGATAAACTGCGCATTGACGGAAGTGTCAGCATAAAAGGCCGGTTCAAACGGATACAGGCACAGCAACAGGTCGGCACACTTTTCCACCCGCCGGGTGCGCCCGGTGCGCCAGGCATAAACCGACGGGCTGACGTAGTGGGCGGTTCTGATCCCGCGTTTTTTTAAGGCTTTTTCCAGCAGGAAGTTAAAGACGTTAAAGTCGACGCCGACAAAGGCGTCCACCCGCGCGGCGCTGAACGTGGTGATCAGCTTGCGCAGTAGTTTAAGCAAGGCCGGCAGGCGCAGGATGGGTTCGCGAAAGCCGTTAACAGACAGTTGGTCCATGGGCGCCAGGCTGTCCAGACCCTCGGCCAGCATGCGCGGTCCGCCAACGCCGACAAAACGCACCTCGTCACCCAGCCGGGTGCGCATTTCACGCATCAGGCCCGCAGCCAGATTATCACCGGAGGGCTCACCGGCGAGAATGCCTACGGTTACCATGGCTGCAACCGTTGCCGCCGTTGCGGTCTAATCGCGGTTGGCGCCACGGCCGCGGATGATACCCCACTCGGAACTTTCGACGGAGCCGGCAAACAGCTCCACTTCGGGATGCTGGGTGCGCAGTTCCGCCAGCTCAGAGAGAGCCTCCGCGACGCTTAAACCCTTGCGGTAGACCACCCGGTGCGCCTGGCGCACAGCCTGCATGGCTTCTTTGCTGTAGCCGCGGCGCTTCATGCCTTCCAGGTTCAAACCCACCGCCACCGCAGGGTTACCGCTGACGGTCATGTAAGCCGGAATGTCCTTGATGACCAGACTCATGGCTGCAATGTGGGTATAAGCGCCGACGCTGCGGAACTGGGCTATGCCGCTGTACCCGCCGAAGTTGGCATGGTCACCCACCGTCACATGACCGGCCAGGGAGGCATTGTTGGACATAATGACATGGTCGCCCACCACACAGTCGTGACCGATATGCACGTACGCCATCAGCAGGCAGTTTTTGCCTACCTCGGTGCGGCCTATGCCGCCTTTGTTCATGCCGCGGTGGATGGTCACACCTTCGCGGATGACGGTACCCGCACCTATGTCCAGATAGGTTTGTTCACCTTCATAAGCAAACGCAGGCGTGTCTTCCCCAACCGTGGCAAACTGGAAAATCTTTACCCCGGCGCCAATCCTGGCCGGGCCTTTAACAACCACGTGCGAAGCGATCTGCACATCGTCACCCAACTCCACGTCAGCGCCGACAATACTCCAGGGCCCAACGCTGACGTTGCTGCCGAGTCTGGCGCTGGGGTCGATGATGGCACGGCCGTCAATCCCCGGCTCGCTCATCGGTTCTGGCCCACCTGCTCGCTGGTCTGTTCCACAACCGAGAGGGTGGCGTCGCAGGCCAGCTCTCCATCCACGTAAGCCTGACAGGAAAACTTCATCATGATGCGGCGGTCAGCGAGGATTTTGCTGTGCATTTCCAGCCGGTCTCCGGGGATCACCGGCCGGCGGAAACGGGCCTTTTCAACACCGCCGAACAGATAATTCACGCCGTCCGCGGGCCGTTTGTTTTTTGTCTCGAACGCCAGTACGCCCGACAACTGGGCCATGGCTTCGAGGATCATCACCCCCGGCAGAATCGGCTGCCCGGGAAAATGGCCGTTGAACATCTCCTCGTTCATGGTGATGTTCTTAAACCCGGAAATACAGTCGCCCACCTGCAGGTCCGTGACCCGGTCGACCAGCAGAAACGGGTACCGGTGAGGCAGATACTCAAAGAGTCCGGATATGTTTATTGATTGTTTATTCTCAGTCATAAATAGCCGTGATGGGCACCAGTCGCGCGTTAGCAGAGGAAGTGACTGAGAATTGTAGGGGTTATGGGCAACCGGGGCGAGTCTATTTTCCCGCGCGCTCCAGGCGCCGTACCCGCTTGAACAAGTCATCCAACGCCTCGAAGCGCAGTGCATTGCGCAGCCATTTCTTGTGCTCGTGGAACACGATGGTGCCGCTGTAGATGCCAGGCGTGTCGACACTCTGGCTGAGTACGGTACGCGCCGTCACCACCACGCCGTCGCAAACGGTAACCGGCTTATCCCCGCCCACCCCGGAGCCGCCGGCAAATATACAGTGTTTGCCGATCACGGTACTGCCGACTATGCCCACACACCCGCACAACATGGTGTGCGCGCCGATGCGGCTGTTGTGGCCAATCTGCACCTGATTGTCGATCTTGACGCCGTCTTCGATCACCGTGTTTTCAATCGCCCCGCAATCTATGGTGGTCGCGGCGCCGATGCTGACATCAGCGCCGATTTCCACCCCGCCGAGCTGCGCTATCTCCTCGAGCCGGCCTGACTCATCCGCGGTGTAGCCGAAGCCCGGCGCGCCGATCACCGCGCCGCTGTGAATGGTGGTGCGGGGACCCACGGACACATCGCTGTAGAGTGTGCAGTTGTTGAACAGGGTAACGTCAGCGCCAAGCCGGCAATTCGCGCCTATGCTGACGCCGGCA
Organism: Pseudomonadales bacterium; assembly: GCA_028279305.1. Taxonomy (GTDB): domain Bacteria; phylum Pseudomonadota; class Gammaproteobacteria; order Pseudomonadales; family Azotimanducaceae; genus UBA4421. The sequence continues at coordinate 2,156 of JANQOA010000158.1, read as the reverse complement.
TGGATGCACACCCCGGCGGCAATTTCACACTGCTCGCCGATGCTGACATTAGGCCCGATATAAGCCTCCGGAGACACGCTGCACCCCTCTCCCAGCACAGCGCTGGCATGCACGCCGGGGGATACATTGCGGGATTTGGCAAACAGCTGGGAGGCGCGGGCGAAGGCCAGATAGGGGTTGCCTACCACCAGCGCTGTGCATGGACAGCCGGGCGCGTCTGCGGCAGTGAGAATTACCGCGCTTGCCTGGGTCTGAGGGAGGTAGTGCCGGTAGTTGACCGAGGACAGGTGGCTCAGTTCACCGCTGACAGCGGTGGACAGGCTGCCCAGGCCGGAAATTTCCTGCTGTGGGTCGCCGACCACCTCCGCACCGATATGCCGGGCTATATCTGCTACGGTGCGGGTCAGCGGGCTCATTTCAAGTAAAACATCAGTTATATTTCATAACTTATTGTATTTACTTAAGTTCGTTCAGTTTCTCCGTGACGCGCTTGGTAATATCGTGTTTGCTGTTGGCGTAAATGATCGCCTGCGGCTGCACAATAAAATCGATCTGGTCGACCTGGATGATGTCATTGCGCACTTTTTCGAATTTGGGTGCCAGCACCTGCAGTATCTCATTGCGGCGGTCCTGAGCCTCTTTCTGCAGCTTCTGGCTGCCGAATTCGATGTCGATACGCAGATCTTCCAGTTCTTTCTGAATCTGCCGTTTTTCCGAGTCGCTCATGACTTCGGCATCGGTGCGCGCCTTGTCCTGCAGGGTTTTCATTTTGTCAGCCAAACTGCGCAATTCATCCTGCTCTGCCTGCATTTCCTTATTTGCCGCATCAATCAGCACTTTGGCTTCGTCTGACTCAAGAATTGCCCGGACGCTGTCCAGCACCACGATGTTCAGGTCTGCTGCATGTACTGCGCCTGTGCCTGCCGCCATCACGACAGCAATCAGCAGCTGCGCAAACTTCTTATTCATTGTAACTCCTAGTGTGCTTAAGCGTTCAAAGGCGCGCATTCTACATCAGAATGTGCGTCCAAGTTCAAATTGAAATCTTTCCTCTTCGTCGATGGATTGGGTCTGAAAAGGCTTGGCGATGCTGAATGTCATGGGCCCCAGACCGGTCAGCCAGGTCACGCCGAAGCCCACTGAATAGCGCAGTTCATCCACGGAAAAGTCGAAGCAGTTTTCACTGAATGACGGGCATTCCGTATTAAACACGTTACCCACGTCGACAAAAAACGCGGGACGGAACTGGCGGTTGTCGTCGACAAAGGGGAATGGGAATACAAGTTCCGCACTGCCTTCCACCAGCAGATTGCCGCCCAGGGTGTCTTCGCGGCGGCTGAAGGTGATGGGATTGCCCTGGTCGTCGACCGGCGGCGTTGCGCGCGGCCCCAGGCTGGAACTTTCAAAACCGCGGACCGAGCCGAAACCGCCGGCAAAAAAGTTCTCGTAGAACGGCAGACGGTCGGTGGAACCGTAACCGTCGCCATATCCCAACTCGGTGCGCAGGCGCAGGGTCCAGTTGCTGGCGATGGGGAAGTAGCGCTCCGCGGCGTACACCAGGCGGTAGAACTGCAGGTCGCTGCCCGGCACCGCAACTTCAAAAGACAGGGACTGGGAGGCGCCGCGGTCCGCGAACAGGCCGCGGTTAAGGGTGGATTTGCTCCACGAGAGATTGGCTTTGAAGTTGATGGCTTCTTCACCGTTGGCGTCGATGAAGTCGGATATTTCCTGGGCCGCAAAAAACCCTTCGGTAATGTCGGTCCACTCCGCGCTGACGCCAAACTGGATACGCTGGGTTTCACCGATGGGGAAGCCGAAGTTAACCCCCACACCGGCGGAGTCCGTGGCGTAGCGGGCAATGTTGCGCTCATCAAAGTCCAGCCGGCGCACAAATACATTGTAGCCGCGGGAAATCCCGTCCAGGGTGAAATACGGGTTGAAGTAGTTGAAGTTGGCGGATTTCTGGAAGTCTGAAACGCTGATGCCCACCCCCAGACTGTTGCCGCTGCCCAGCACGTTGGTCTGTGAGTAGTTGCCGCCCAGAATCAGGCCAAAACCCTGGGAATACCCCACCGTGGCCGAGATGCTGCCGGAGGGCTGTTCCTCCACGGTAAAATTGACGTCGATCTGGTCGTCGGTGCCCGGCACCTGGGGTG
>JANQOA010000156.1 GCA_028279305.1 Pseudomonadales bacterium | reverse complement strand
CCGGCCTATTCAAACAGCTCCAATGCCCACTACGAAGCCCTGGAAGCAAATGGTACGGATCTGCAGGCAAACCTGGTGGCCAACACCCAGTCTTCAGTCACCGGCCTGCCGGCCGCGGCCACGGCTGGTGTCTTAACCACCCGTTCCGCCGCTAAAGCCTTTTTTATCGCCGGTACCAACCGCGCCATGTTCCGCTTCACCATGCTCAATCATCTGTGTTTGGATATGGAACAGGTTCACGACGTTACGCGCGTGCCTGACCGCATCCGTCAGGATGTGTCACGCAGCCCCGGCGGCGACAGCCGGGTGTTCCTGAACAACTGCATCGGCTGCCACTCCGGCATGGACCCCATGGCCCAGGCGTTTGCTTATTACGATTACGAATACGATGAGGTAAACGACCCGGACGCCTTGAACGGCAGTATCAACTACAACACCGCCGGTCAAGTGGACCCGGTTACCGGCACTCAGGTGGAAGAGAAGTATTTCAATAACAACCTGAACTTTGAGCACGGATTTGTCACCCCGGACGACGCCTGGACCAACTACTGGCGCGCCGGTCAGAACAGCTTGTTGGGTTGGGACAGCGCCCTGCCCGGCAGCGGCAACGGTGCCAAAACCATGGGCCAGGAACTGGCCCACTCCCAGGCATTTGCCCAATGCCAGGTGGAAAAGGTTTTCGAAAACGTCTGTCTGCGGCCGCCTCAGGACACCGCGGACCGCAATCAGATCACCAGCATGGTTACGTCGTTGCAGGGCAACGGCTACAACCTGCGGCAGACGTTTGCCGAATCCGCCGTGTACTGCATGGGTAACTAGGAGATCAACGCTATGAATTATTATCATCAAATGGTCTTGCGCCTGTTTAGCGTGATTTCCCTGGGCCTGTTGTTGCAGGCCTGCGGCAGCGGCAGCGGCGCTTCCACCTCGGAAAACCCGATTACCGCGTCGCCGGACGTCAGCAACTATTCCGGCCCGGCGCCGGCTACCGCCGACGTACAGGCGTTCAAGCTGAACGTCTGGGACAACCTGGTGCCGAACAACCGTTGCGGTACTTGTCACAACGACGACCAGACCCCGCGCTTTGTACGCAGCGACGACGTTAACGCCGCTTACACCGAAGCCAACAGTGTTGTTAACCTGGCAGACCCGGGCAGTTCAATCATGGTCTCCAAGGTCCGCGGCGGCCACAATTGCTGGCTGTCCAGCGACGACGCCTGCGGCGACATTATTCAGTCTTATCTGGAAAACTGGGCGGGTGAATCGCTGGGCGGTTCCGGTAAAACCGTACAGCTGGAAGCGCCGCCGATCCAGGACCCGGGCACCAGTAAGAACTTCCCCGCGGATACCGCGCTGTTTGCCGCGGAAGTTTACCCGCTGCTGACCCAGTACTGTGCCGGTTGTCATACCGATACCGCCGCGGTGCCGCAGAGTCCGTTTTTTGCCAGTGAGGAAATCGACACGGCGTACGCCGCCGCCCAGACCCGTATTGATCTGGAAACCCCCAGCGCTTCACGCTTTGTGCTGCGCCTGGGCAGTGAGTTCCACAACTGCTGGACCGACTGTGCGACCAACGCCACGGAAATGGAAACGGCCATTACCAATATGTCCAACGCCATTACTCCGACCCAGGTGGATCCGAGCCTGGTGACGTCCAAGGCGCTGAGCCTGATCGACGGCATCATCTCTTCCGCCGGCGGCCGGCACGAAACCAACGTAATTGCCTTGTACGAGTTCAAGACCGGTATCGGTAACACGGTGTTCGACACCAGCGGCATCGAACCGTCGCTGAATCTGACCCTGTCCGGCGACTACGGCTGGGTCGGCGGCTGGGGGGTGGCTTTCACCGACGGTAAAGCCCAGGGCTCAACCACGGCTTCAGCCAAACTGCGTGATCTGATTACCGCCACCGGTGAATATTCCGTGGAAGTATGGGCGGCTCCGGCTAATGTGACCCAGGACGGTCCGGCCCGTATTGTCTCGTACTCCGGCGGTTCCACCTCACGCAACTTCATGCTGGGGCAAACTCTGTACAACTACGACACTTTTGTGCGCTCCGATCAGACGGACCCGAACGGTGAACCGCAGTTGTCCACCGCGGATGCGGACGAAGACCTGCAGGCCACTCTGCAGCACGTTGTGATGACCTACGACCCGGCCAACGGCCGCCAGATTTATGTGAACGGCACCCATACCGATGATGTGGACAGCGTTCCCGGCGGTCTGCTGAACGACTGGGACGACACTTTTGCCCTGGCGCTGGCCAGCGAAGTGGACAACGACAGCCGCTGGGCGGGCACCATCCGCCTGCTGGCTATCCACAACCGGGCGCTGACCCAGGAACAGATCACCCAGAACTACGATGTAGGCGTGGGTGAGAAGTACTACCTGCTGTTCAATATCAGCGATCACATCAGCGTTGCGGACGCCTACGTGGTCTTTGAGGTGAGCCAGTTCGACAACTACAGCTACCTGTTCGACGAGCCGTTTTTTGTCATCCTGGACAGCACCGCCACCCCGGGCAGCTTCCCGATGGCCGGCATGCGGGTTGGCCTGAACGGCCGCGAAGTGGCTGTAGGGCAGGCTTTTGCCAATCTTGATCTGACCATCAACGACACCGACTATGCGGCGGAAGGCCTGCAGCGGCTGTCCGACCTGGGCACCATTATCCCGCTGGAAAAGGGCCCGACGCTGGATGAGTTTTTCCTCACCTTTGAACAGCTTGCCGGTGAAACCAACGTGGTTGTCGAGGCAGACCCGGTGGCCCCGCCGCCGCCTGCGGACCTGCCCCGGGACCCGGAGCTGGGTATCCGCGACTTTGCGGAAATCAACGCCACCATGTCAAAACTGACCGGCGTGCCCACGACCGACCCGGCTGTGGCACCCACCTACGACCAGGTGCATCAGGCCCTGCCGGTGGGAACCAATGTGGCCGGTTTCATCTCCTCGCAGCAGATGGGTATTACGCAGCTGGCCATTAAGTACTGCGCCGCGCTGGTGGACGATACCACCGCCCGCGCCGCTTACTTCCCGGGCGTGGCATTCGGCGCCGACCCGGCCACCGCTTTTGCCGACCCCAACGTGCTGCTGGACCCGCTGTGGCTCAATATCGTTGGTGGCTCCATCAGCACCCAACCGGATGAGGCTGCCTTCCGCGCCGAAGTTGCTGCGCTGATTACCGCGCTCAGCACCTGTCCGGGCGGTTGCGCCGCGGACCGCACCGAGAGCATCACCAAAGCCGCCTGCGCCTCAGTGCTGGGCAGCGCCGCCATGCTGGTGCAATAGGAGGCCGCTGATGTATAGCAATCACAACTTCGAATCTGACAATTTGAACAAGGTAGTCGAGGAATAATCATGCGTAGACGTAGACAACGTAAGTACGACGACCCCTTATGCCACGCGGACCATCCTCGGCCCCGTACGCGCCGGGAGTTCCTGTCCCAGGGTTTCATGATGGGTACCGGCGCGGTGCTGGGCAGCACCCTGGTCACCCTGCCCGGCGGGCTGCAGGCGCAGCTGGCACCGGACCTGGTGCCGCTGATTGCCGGCTGCGGCATTACCACCCAGGGTGCGGGAAAAATCCCCTTTATCGCCTTTGACCTGGCTGGCGGTTCCAGCCAGGCCGGCTCCAACATCCTGGTTGGGCGGCAAGGCGGACAGCTGGATTTCCTCACCACAGCCGGTTACGAACGCCAGGGCCTGCCCGGTGACATGGTACCTTCCATCGTTAACCCGGCCACCCAGACCAACGACTTTGTCGATACCACGCTGGGGCTGGCTTTCCACTCGGACAGCGCGTTCCTGCGCGGTATGATGACACGGATCTCACCGGCCACCGCCGCCAACATCAACGGCGCGGTAATCCCCGCGCGTTCGGAAAACGACACCGGCAACAACCCGCACAACCCCATGTACGGGATTGCCGCGGCCGGTGCTGACGGTGAACTGCTGACCCTGATCGGCTCGGAGAACTCGGATTCCGGCGGTAATTCCATGGCGCCCCAGGCGATGATCGACCTGACCAAACGGCCGACCAAGGTGGACCGGCCGACCGATGTCACCGGCCTGGTGGACGTTGGTGACCTCACCTCGGTGCTGTCGCAGGACGACGCCGTGGCGGTGATGGAATCCATCTACCGCATCAGCGACCAGAAGATGGCCAACGTTGATGTGGACGGCAACCCGATTACGCCGGACGATGTGGTCAAAGATCTGGTGAAGTGCGGTTACCTGAAATCCGCTGACCTGGCGGACCGATTTGGTAATCCCAATACCTTGAACCCGGCCACCGATCCGCAGATAGTCGGAGACACCGGCATCTTCACTCTGGCTGAGTTTGAAGCCGGCGACCGCAGCGCCCGTGAATTCCAGAAAACCGCTTCAGTGATGAAGATGGTGATCAGTGGCTTCGCCGGTGCCGGCACCATCGAAATGGGTGGTTACGACTATCACGGCGGCCGCCGCGCTGAAGGTGAGGTGAAAGATTTCCGCGCCGGTCAATGTATGGGCGCCTGCCTGGAATACGCAGCCCTGCAGAACATCCCGTTGATGATGTACGTGATGTCTGACGGTTCCCTGTCTTCCAACGGCACCATCGACGATACCGTTGACGGCCGCGGCAAAGGTGAGTGGAGTAGCGACAATCAGCAGACCGCCGCCACCTGGTTCCTGGTTTACGACCCTGCCGGGCGCCCGACCCTGCTGGGCGGTACCCCTGAACAGCAGGCTATACACCAGCAGTTGGGGTATATGCGCCCGGATGGTTCGGTGGAAACCGCCGCAACTCCCGCCGCCAACAACGTAAACCTGTTAGCGCAGACGGTGGTGCTGAACTACATGGCGCTGCACGGTGAAAACGCCCAGTTCGGCAGCGTGATTCCGGGCCACGGCCTGGGCAACGCCGCCCTGCAGGACAGCCTCACCGCGTTTGCACCCATCGTTAACGGCACTATCGGCAACCCTCCGGTTTAACTTCCGTCAGCCGACTGCGCACGCCGGCAGGACGCCGGCGTGCTCCGGTCACCGGGCTGTTAGGCTATAGTGTGGCTATACACCGCTGAAGGATCTTTCAAGGTTGCAAGGACTCGCCTGCCCCCGCTGTAAACAACCCCTGCCCGCCGGCAGCCGCCTGCACTGTGCTGCCTGCAAGGTGAATTTTCCGCAATTGTCCGGGGTGCCTTTTTTATGGCCGGAGCCCGGCGGCGCCCTGCTGGACTGGCGCAACCGCTTTAACATGGCGCTGGCGGATCTGGCTGCACAACTGGATGCCTGCAACAGCGCCCGGCCCGACCTGCCGGCGGGCCGCACCCGCCTGCAGCACCTGCACACCGCCCTGCAGAATCATCAGCAGGAACTGCAGGACATTCTGGCGCCGCTGCAGCCGGGCGAAGCGCTGGCCAAGGAAACACACCTGGCGCTGGCCACCCGTCTGCCGAGTCACCATGGCGTCTTGTCTTACAGCCAGCAGGTCTTCCGCGACTGGTGCTGGGGGGAAGAGGAAAACAACCTGGTGGCGAACCACCTGCATGACGTACTGTCAGCGGCAAAGCTGCCGGCAGAACCCACCGTGCTTGTGTTGGGTGCCGGCGCCGGACGGCTGGCATTCGACCTGCACCGGCTGCTCGGCGCGCAGGTGACTTTTGCGCTGGACAGCAACCCCTTTCTATGCCTGTTAGGACAGCGGGTCAGCCGCGGCGGGCAGCTTAACCTGACCGAATTCCCGCGCGCGCCGCTGCACAGCGGCGACGTGGCGGTAACGCGAACGCTGACGCGGCCGGTTGAAGATGTACAGGCTGAAACCCTGCATTTTGTCTGCGGCGACGCCACCCGGCCGCCGTTTGCGGACGGCAGCTTCGATTTGCTGGTGACCCCCTGGCTGCTGGATGTGATCGACATTGCACCGCGTAAACTGTTGCCGGTGCTGCATGCCTTGCTGGCGCCCTCCGGATTGTGGCTGAACCATGGGTCGGTGGCGTTTGCGGGCGGCGACCCGCTCAGCCGCTTGAGCGCGGAGGAACTGGCTGAACTCTCAGCACAACAGGGGTTTTCAGTGGAGCACACCGACAACCGCGCGTTCCCTTACCTGCAGTCCCCGGCCAGCCGCCACCACCGCACGGAAACCGTGTATACCCAGTTGGCGCGGCACAGCGGCAAGGCCAAACAGGGCAAAAAACAGCGTCCGCCCCATCAGCACCTGCCGGACTGGATAGTGAAAAATAACGTGCCGGTACCGCTGAGCCCGGCGTTCCAGCAGCAGATCACCACAGTGCGCATACATGCATTTATCATGAGCCTGATCGACGGCAAGCGGGACATCAACAGCATGGCCCGGGTGCTGGAGGAACAGCGCCTGATGCCGGCTGCGGAGGCGGCTCAGGCGATTCGCGGTTTTCTGCAGAAGATGCATGAAGAAGCTGTGGCCGCTCAGGGCCACAGCAAATAAGACCGTCAGCAGTGGTCGCTGGAGGTACGCTTAAACGACGGAAACCGCGGCGGGTTGCAGAATCGGCTCGCGGCCGGCTGCTTCCTTGGCGGGCAGTTCGAAGGTAGCCAGTTCCCAGGCGTCGGTGCAACGCAACAGCGCGCGGGCCAGCTTGTTGTTCAGCGCGTGCCCTGATTTGTGACCGTGGAAGGCACCCAGGATCGGGCGGCCCAGCAGATACAGGTCGCCGATGGCGTCCAACAGCTTGTGCTTAACAAATTCGTCGTCGTAGCGCAGGCCGCCGTCGTTCAGCACATTGTAGTCGTCGATGCCCACAGCGTTTTCCAGGCTGGAGCCCAGGCACTTGTTGATGGCCTGCGCCTGTTCCAGTTCTTTAATGAGGCCAAAAGAACGGGCGCGGCTGACCTGGTCCACGTAAGACACGCTGGAGAAATCCAGCTCCGCGTACTTCGGATGACGGTTGTATACCGGATGGTTCGCTTCAAAGGTATAGCCTGCTTTGAAGCCGGAAAACGGCGTCAGCGTGGCTTCCGCATCACCTTGCGTAACGGTGATCGGCCGCTTGATGCGGATAAACTCTTTGGCTGCATCCTGCTCAACTATGCCCACCGTGTTGATCAGGTAGACAAAGGGAGAGGCGCTGCCGTCCATGATCGGCACTTCCTGGGCGGACAGCTCAACCGTCAGGTTATCAATGCCCAGCCCCCACAGCGCGGACATCAGGTGCTCCACGGTGGAGACCTGAATTTCGCCGTTGGCCAGGCTGGTGGAGAGCGTAGTATCCGACACATTTTCCGCCTGGGCGGTAATGGGTGCACAACCTTTGACATCACCTCGAACAAATACAATGCCTGTATTTTCCCCGGCAGGGCGCAATGTCATGCGGACTTTTTCACCAGAGTGCACACCAATTCCGATGGCGTGGACTGCTTTTCTAATTGTTCTTTGCTTCAACATTCTCAAGAGACTCACTAAGTCAGTCGCTTAGCCCTAATTGCAGGTCTTTATAAAGAACCATGACTAAGCGCTTAACTATCAATAACTTGGAGCGCAACTATACAAACAATTTCAGCAAAAATGAAGGAAAAATGGAGGGAAAAATGGAGAAAAGTGAAACAAGTTGTTTCAGTTCCGTTTCATAATTTTCCTTTTAATAACAATGACTTAGCAATTATCGCCTAATTTTGCAGGGTGATCCAGTTCACAAATCTGCAAATAAACTGCAGGTTCAGAATCCAGAAAAATGCAGACTTTCCATTTTCTGCTGTACTTGCCGTGATTGTCGCACTGCTTACTGCCGCATGAATGCCAGCAGCCCCTCAACGTCATCCTGTACCGTATGCAGTGCCACCCGGTTGACCGACTGGTGCCCGCAAAGGCTGCAGCGGTGCCGCAGTTGCAGACCCTTGCCCTTGCGGTTCTGCAGCAACCCTACCGGCTGCATCAAGCCCCCGCAGCCGCTCGCCCGGTCACCGGGCAGGGACTCATCCACGTGCCGCGACCACAGACAGCGGGGACAATGGTTGCGGTAGCCGCCATTGCTCACCGGCTGCACCGCAGCCCCGCACCGCGCACAGGTAAAACCGGCATTTTCGCGCTGCCGCCGCGCTTGATTGTGCTTCGCCAAATCCGCCTCCAGCTCTGTTCAAGGACATGAGCGGGAAACGGGTTCGGTTTGTTCTTGACGCACCAGGTGCCGTGCTGCAGCACCTGGGGGTGTTCAGGCTTAACCCAGCAGCGGTCGATTCACCGCGGCGCTTTAGGCGCAGCGATTACTTTCAGTTCCAACTTCATCAGAGCATCAGTTGCATCTCTGAATCCGGACCTGGACCGGTTTTAGCGGTTACTGTACCGGCCACTGTAACGCGGCTTGCTGCGCGCACCACGTTCCACTGATAGACGTTACACGGATTTCACTGACTCCGGCGTCCTCCCCGGTTAACGGTTCGGGCGAAGGTGTGTTATTCGCTTTGCGATATAACCTCCTGATGTTTATAGACAATTTCAGCAGGGTGTTCATGCAGCGTGCCGGCCAGCTCCGGGTGCAGCTTCATCTGCAAGTCGGCCAGCCGGCGGAGCTCATCGTCACCCTCATCGCCAAGATATTCCTCTATCTGGGCCAGGGCAATATTTACGTAATCCTGAAACGGTTTGTACTCATCCGAGCACGACAGGCGGAAGACGCGCTGGCGCCGGTCATTCGGATCGATTTCCTCCACGATGTAACCCGCGCTGAGCAGCTCACTGATATTTCTGCTTAACACCGAGCGGGTCAGGCCCGTGGCCTTGGCCAGGTCCGCGATGGTTGGCGCCTTGCCGGCGGCGGACAGCACCCCAAGTTCAACCAGTACGCAGGCTTTCGTCAGCGAGATACCCGAATCCATGAATTGGCGTAGCGTGACACGCATGAACTGGGTCATGAAATGAAGGTGAACCCAGCTTTTCTCCGGATCAAATTGCCTACTCACAGAGATCCAAACTAAATTCCATAACTGATATTACAGACGATTTTGGAACAAAGTCAATTTTGGATCTATACCGGCCCGACCCGCAGGCCCTATTTGCCGGGCACCAACAATATCTATTAGATCACAATCTCGCTGGCTCAAAATTGACTTAGTTCCGGTTTTGTGAACTAATGCCAGAAACGGATACAGGTTCAAACACTGTGAGCAAAACATTCGATCCGGACAAGAGTTGGATCCATCTTCATTTCATGAGTCAGTTCATGCGCCTGACCCTGCGGAATTTTCTCGACGCGGGCATCTCCCTGAGCAAGGCGTATATCCTTTTCGAGATAAACATGATGCAACGGTCGCACCTCAAACCCACAATTTCGGAGCTGGTCGAATGCACCGGTCTGCCTAAGTCAACGGTGAGCCGAACGGTGGGGGAGCTGTTGTCAGCCGGCTACGTATTTGAACAGATTGATCCCATCGACCGCAGGCAAAGAGTGTTCAGCCTGGTGGACCAGACCAGCAATCACCCGCTGGAACAGGCTGTCACCATCGCGCTGGAACAGATTGAGGAATTCCTGGGCCCCAATGCGGAAAACGAATTGCGCCTCATGTTTAACAGAAACATGAAAAACCGGCCCGACCTTGCGGAACGCATCGATACACGGCCGCTAAATCAAATCCGTAAAGACAGCGCCGGCATCTGACAGACATATACCATTCGGTTGATTAGTCTCATAAATGGGATATAATCCATTCCCAAATTAGTATATGAATTAACTTTAGTCAGGTTTCGTATATTATAATGCTATTTTGTTATATAGACGCAAACGGTCGCAAGTTGGCCGGACCACCCGGAATGCCGGCACGCCGCGATTAACCGCGGGCACGCTTAAACCTGATGGACCGCACCGGCCTCGTCCCCTACTCGATGATCAATACAGCGCTGCTGCCCGCGCAGGAGCGCCGCCAGGCTTGGACAGAATTCGTTTCAGTCTGGCAGTTGGCCAACCCGCTGGGACCGGATTCAACCCTGGCGTCTCAGTCGCACAGTTGGATGATCGGCGACCTGGTGGTCGGTTGGGCAGCTTTCAGCGCCCAGACCATGGTGCGCCGGCGCGGCCGCGAGATCAGCGACAGCGGCCGCCGCTATCTTTTGTGCTTCGAATACCTGCAGGGCGCCTCTCAATTTGTTCACGGCGACCAGTTGGTTGAGCTCAAACCCGGCACAGTACACCTTTTTGATTATGAACGTGAGTGTTCTTCCATTGCCACGGACGGATATGTGAATGGTGTGGTCATCCCCTATGAAGCCATCGGCTATGACCCTGCGGAGCATGCGCCGAGATTCGCGTTTCACACTCACACCACCGCTGGCAAAGTGCTTGCAGACACCACAAATTCAATGATCAAACAGGCTCCGGCCATGCGGCTGTCTGACGCACCGCGCGCAGCGGCTTTCTATTGCGGCATGCTGGCTGAGCTGATTCGCGCCGCCACTCCCCGGTCAACGCGAAAACCTGAATGCCTGGGCCACGAGATCCGAACTTATGTGGCGAAGAATGTGGCGCGTAATGTGGCCCGCATCGCGGCGCCTGGGGGGCAAGCTCCTGAACTGACGGTGGACGCGCTAACAAAACGGTTTGCCACCTCCAGAGCCACCCTTTACCGCCACTTCAAGGCGTACGGGGGATTAAAATCGTTTGTTGAAGCACGCCGCATGGACATTGCATTGCACCATCTGACGTTTGGCCCGAAACACCGCGGCAGAATCTCGGAAGTCGCCCAGACCACCGGCTACAAATCGGTCAGGCAATTCTCGAAAGTGTTCTCCAGACACTTCGGCGTAAAACCCTCCGAGGTCCTGGGTGCGGACCCAAGCCGGCATCCCGCTGACAAAAACAGCGAGTTTACCAACCTGATGTGGCAGAACTGGAACAAACGCGCGGCTTATTTGAGTAAATAGCCAGCCCACCCCGGCCCGCACAAGGGTAAGCGCGGGTAAAAGTGAGCCACGCCCCCCGGCCGTACGTGGGGTGGAGTGTTGGCAGTAACGGGGACGCGGCTCTAACGGAATACACCGATGGCACCTATTCTATTGCCCCTTTTACAATCCGGTCATCCCCATGACATCTCAAGTTCCGCCGCCAAACTGTCTCACGCCGCGGCAAACGGTTTGACTCTGCATTCAGCAGACCGCCGTCGGGAACAAGGGCCGCACGGTGAGACACCGGGCACCTCAGGTTGAGACCTTCGGGGGGTGAACCGGGTAACAGTCAAATAATATGATCAGTTACATCGAAAGATTACTTTGGCATCATCATTGGTGATGGATATCCGCAAGGGTTTAGTCCCCCACGCGTACTTCGATACCACTTCTCTGCCGCCTGAGCAGCGCGTTGCAGCCTGGCAGCAGTTTACCTCTCAACTGCACCTGGCCATCCCCATCGCCCGGGCGGACAAACCTCTGGAATCAATTTCGTCCAGCTGGGTGATCGGCGGTTTGATCATCGGTTGGGGGCAATTTCAAGCGCAGGCCATGTGCAGGCGCCACGGCAAGCAAATCGAGCGTAACTTCCTGTACGGATGCCGCTATCTGGAAGGTTCTTCCCACTACATCCACGATGGTGAACGGCTTGATATCCGCCCCGGCGCGTTCTACATCGTTGACCAGGGACGCGAATCCAGGTCAATCGCCACGGATGCCAAAGTACACGGCGTAGCCATACCTTACGAACTGGTGGGTTACGACCCGCGCCGCCACCCCGCCCGTTTTGTATTTGAACTGGATACCCCCGCCGGAGAAATGCTGGCAAACACCTGTGCCGCAATTATCGAACAGGCGCCGGCCATGACGCTGGAAGAGGCACCCGAGGTGGCCGCCCTTTTCTGCGGCGCGGTTGGCGAACTGATTCATTGGGACGCTGAGACAAAATCCCCGGACCCCTCATCGCGCAGCTTTGAGATCAGGAACTACATTGCCCAACACCCCGCGCCGGGAGAAATCACCGTGGAAGCGCTTGCCAACCGGTTTGCCATGTCGCGGGCCACCCTGTACCGGCATTTCCAGAGCTACGGCGGCTTGCGCGCGTATATCGAAACCCAGCGTATGGACAACGCGCTGCGCAGCCTGGCATTCGGGCCGGCCAAACGCGGCCGCGTCACCGAAGTCGCCGATTCACTCGGCTATCCCTCGGTAAAGCAGTTTTCACGCACGTTTTACCGCAGCTTCGGGCTGCGGCCGTCCGCGGTGGTTGCCATCTTCGCGGACACCGAGGCGGCTGAGGACAACGTCAGCCACCCCAACGAACTGTGGATAGACTGGAACAACCGTCCGGCCAGCAGGCCCAACAAGCCCAACAAGCAATGAAGCAGTTTCACAAAGGTTATTAAGCCGGCGGCGGGCCGAACCGGTTAGCCCCTTCGGTGCCTGGCAGCAGACCGTTTTCAATCAGTATCCAGATGCTGCCGATCACCGGGATTAAACCGACCAGAACCCACCAGCCGGACTTATCCCGGTCATGCCAGCGTTTTATCTGCAGCATCAGATTGGGCCAGATGGCAGCAAGCACAAACAGAACCGTCAGAAAACCCGGCTCTTCCGCATTTACATTTTCGAACGACACCAACAGAACCAGGATCGTAAAGTAGCACAGCAGGAACAGCCAGAACTGACTGCGGTTGACCCGCCCGCTGGGGGAAAGAAGAAAATTCAGCATTGTTTATCCCTTCGGGTTGCTTTAAACGAACATCTTCCGCTACGATACATTCTCGTTAGTCCCGATAACGTGACCCGGATTACAACAACTGTAATAAGTTCACCAAAAGAACAAAGCGCTTAAAGAAGACGTGTAAAAAGAAAGCGCACAAAGAGAAGGCACACAAAGAGAAGGCGCAGAAAGAAAAGGCGCAGAAAGAAAAGACCCATAAAGAGAAGGCCTGTAAAAAGACGGGAAAAGAACACGGAGTGAAACAGACAACGAGTTCACAAAACAAGGAGCGTACCCACTACCCATAACATCTGACTTATTCCCGGCAACGCCGCATGGCGCCTGCCTTAAACAAACTGCATGAGCCCAAAATGTCCCTTATCTTGAGACAGACAGGGGTTTTTTGCCTGTTGCGCAAGGCGCTACCATTCGATCCCGTGACAGACTGATGACATTGGCCGGGAAGTTTTCATCTATGGAAACACAACATGACGCGGAACAGAGCTGGATGCATCTGCATTTTTTGAGCGAACACATGCGGCACATGATGAAGCAGTGCATCGAAAAAGAAGTGCCGTTTGTCAAAGCATACGTTCTACTTGAAATGGCCAATCTGCAGTTGACCCATGTCCATCCAACCATAGCGGATCTGGTTGACGTCACCGGTCTGCCTAAATCCACCGTCAGCCGTTGTGTCGGCGGTCTTATGGACCGGGGTTATCTTTCGGAACGGATTGATCCAACAAACCGGCGCCACCGGATTTTTGACTTTTCCACTCAGGAGGCCCACCAGACCGCTATCGACGTGGGCCTGAAGCAGATTGAAAAATTTCTCGGCCCCGAGGGAGAGCCGACCATACGCCGCCTGTTCAACGAGCAACTGCAGTCCAATCCTGAACTGCGCGAATCCCTGGACACCCGCGCGCTGAACCAAATCTGTTGACCTGACCCGCCGGACCGCCCGGCACCGACCCGCCTGGCAATTTCTCTCGGGCCCCATACAACAACACCCCCAGAAAAGTCTCAAAAATGAGACTTAATTAAATATATGGTATTTATACTATATGTAGAATAACTGCATATTCTGGATATAACTTACGAATAACTATATCCAGACTTTGTGCGACTTTCAAAAGGTGGCGAGCGGCTATGTACAGTTGTCGGGGCAGGGACGGATTTTCCATGGTTGAGTTGATGGCGGTACTTGTCGTGACATCCGTGTTGTTTATATTTGCCGTTCCCAACTACGGGGTGCTGGTCGAACGCAGCAGGCTGAGCAACTCAGTTAACGACTATGTGGCCGGCTTTCACCTCGCCAGGGCTGAAGCGGTTGCACGCAAAGTACCCATCCATATCTGCGCGGCCAACAACGACCTGACCGATTGCGCCGCATCCACCAGTTGGTCCAACGGCTGGCTGGTACGCGCCGCCGACGGCTCTATCCTGCGCGCCCACGAAGGCGTACACGATGCTGACACGATGACGGAAATTGCCGCGACCGGTGCTCTGCCCACCGGCAGGGTGACCTTCGACAGCAACGGCTTTGCAAATCCGACGCAGACTTTGCGTTTGTGCGGTCCCCGGCAGCCCGTCCGCGGCGTGGTGGTGAATCCCGTCGGCTTTGTCTATGCCGCTGCCGACAGCGACGATGATGCGGATGAAATTGTTGAAGACCACACCGGCACCAACCTGGTGTGCCCGTAACTTGGACCCGGCACCGATGCAAGCAGTTAAATTCAGCCGCGGCTTCACGCTCATAGAGGGCATGGTATCGCTGCTGGTCATCAGCATCGGCCTATTGGGCACGCTGGCGCTGCAGAGTTCGATGATCGGACGCACCATGCACTCAAACAACCAGACGGTTGCCGCCTCCCATGCCTCCAACATGGTTGCCCGCATACGTGCGCAGGCGGGCTACTGGCAGGCAGTCCCGGTAGGTTTCGGGGTTGCGGTCAGCGCCGCCGGCGCCATCACGGACAGTGCTGACGCCACGGTCAGTTCCGCTACCGCGCTGCACGCCTGCGCCACCTCGAGCTGCGCTACGCCGAACGCGGAAGTGGCCCAGGATCTGCGCCTGTGGGCACTTAACCCCAACGGCAGCTCCGCCGCCGAACGCCTGGGCAACACCACACTCACCGTAGACAGGATCGGCAACACGCTGCCGCCGCTGCTGCAGATCACCGTGTCCTGGGACCGCAAGCGCGCCGCGGGCGGCATCGACATGAGCAGCGGATATCTCGCTGACGCTGTGGAAGCCGCAAACTATTCATTGCGGGTGCACCCGTGAACGCGGCGCGGCCACGCCGGCACAGATATACCGGACTCCAGCCCGGACACCGCGGTTACGCCTTTCGCGGTTATGCCTTTGTAGAACTACTGGTTGCCGTCACCATCAGCATGTTCCTGCTGCTGGGGTTAACCAGTTACTTCACCCAAAGCAGACAGACCCAGAACCTGCAACAGGCGTTTGCCAGCCTGCAGGAACATGAACGCGTCATCAGCGTCCTGCTGAACCGCAGCGTCCGCCATGCCGGCTACTCGGAGATCTTCAGGCGCTCCCGCGAAGGCCGCGACATGCTGTTCCCCAGCGACGCGCCCTTTGCCGCCAGCCAGATTGTACTCGGCGTGCAGCAGGATACCGCCGTAGATGTAATCGGCGAAGCGTTGCCGGTCACCTTTCCGGACGACACGCTGTCGATCCGCTATCTGGGTGACGGCGCCACCATGCGTTGCAACGGCACCGTTTCGACGCTGAACACCGTCCATACGGAACTGATCTCCACCAACGGCGAGCACCTGATGTGCAATTTCGGCGGCGGCAGCGTAGATCTGGTGGGCCTGCTGGGTGTGCCCGAGTTTCAGCAGGTGAGAATTCTCGGCATGCAGGTGAATTACGGCGAAGACGGTAATAACGACAACATTGTCGAGTCTTACAACCGCGCGGGCAGCGTTACCGACTGGGACAGCGTCAAGGTTGCAGAAATTGATGTATTCATCCAGACCGGCGCGCAACCGCCCCAGGCGGTCAACATTGTCATCCCATTTGAAAACGTTGTTGGAGTAAACGTGTTATGAACCGGCATCAACAACAGGGTCTGGTACTGATCGCATCACTTTTTCTGTTGCTTGTCATTACCGCGCTGGCGGCAGGCATTTTCTCCAATATTAATTTACAGATGAAAATGGCCGGCAATTACTCCGACCATGCTTCCTCCTTCGAAGTGGCCAATGCGGCGATACAGAATCAGTGGCCCGGCCTGCCCATAACCGCCGCCGGTGAGACCATCACCGAGGTGCGCACGCGCACGTTACACGATACCTATGATCTGACCGGCAGCGGTGCGGACTATGACGTCTCGGTAGAGATCTGTTATCTGGGCAGCACCCAGGCACTGGGCTCGGACCTGAGTTTTGATGCCCATCTGTTCCGCATGCGCACCACGGTCAGCAACGCCGCGGGCATGCGCTCGGTGCTGGAGCAATCCGGTTATTTCCTTGCTGAAGACAGCCCGTTTGTGTTGCCGGCCTCCTGTTAATCCCAACTCCTTGTCAACGTTACGGTACCCGCTTGATGTTTAAGAAAACCCTGATTGCCTTGCTGTCCGCCCTTATTGCCGCCGCGCCGGCGGTACGCGCAGACGACATCGAGGTCTACACAAACCTCACTTCAAGCACCCCCAACATCATGTTTGTGCTGGATCTTTCCGACAGCATGAAACAGACACCATCCGGCACCCCGGCGTTGAACCCTGGTGACGCCCGGCTGGACATCATGAAAAATGCCCTCAACGGCATCATCCGCGACCCGGATCTTAAGGATGTAAACATCGGCCTGATGACCTTGCAGCGCGACCACGGCGGCGGACCGCTGTTCCCGGTCACAGAAATTGATCTCGACTACAGCACCGCGGACAGCCGCTTACCCGGGGGTACAACTGCGCGGGACATCATCTCCAATGCCGTGGACGCAGCGGCAGCAGCCGGAGCTACACCCACGGTAGACGCCGTGTACGAAACCGCCCGCTATTTTCAGGGCAAACGGCCCGTGATGGGCCTGGACGGCAGCACCCTGCCCTGGCACACAGGCCAGGAGACTTACACCCGGGGCCACTACCGTGCCTACCACCACGACGCGATTACCGGGGTGGTCGAAAACGTGGATTTCGGCACCGGCGACCGGAACCTGTGGTGCGCGAATCACAATTACGACACCACCAACACCAGCCATCCGCGCTGGCGCGCTCACGACGGCTGCGCCGCTGTCCGCTCGGTGGCGCTGTCTTGCAGTGTCAGCACCATCAGCACGCCGCCCGACGCAGGCCTGAACTGCCGTGGCGGCACCTGTGATGCCGGCTGCGGTACGTATCAGGCTTGCCCCGACAGCGTCTATACCGACCCAGGCACCTGCCTGACCAAGTCAAACGGCGACAAATGGTACACAAACCACGCCCAGACCCAGTGCTGCACCCAGTCTGACGGCAGCGGCAGCGAATGCCTGCGCACGGTTAACTTTGCCTGCGCGGCCCCGGTCACCCAGTGCCGGCATTGGGCCCACCGCGACCCCTCCCCGGGTCTTCCCGACTATGAATACCAACGCTGCCAGTACGGTCAGCGCGATACCCGGGGCTATAAATCGCCCATCACCCAGACCTGCCAGCAATCCGCGGTGGTTCTGTTGACCGATGGAGACCCGTCAAAAAACTGGGTTGACACCGGCGGCTTCGGCGCGCGCGACCTGATCCGGCGGATGATCCTGGAGGGTGACACAGACCCGAACACCAACAGCTTAAATGATGTTTCCTGCGCGGATCAGAGCAGCCGTTTCGGGCAGGCGCCCGGTGCTTATCCGTATCCCAACTGTTTGATCGAGCTGGCCGGATTCATGCACAAAGAAGACCAGATAAGCAGCGTGGCGGAATCCAAAGTGGATACCTATACCATCGGCTTCGGTCTGACCGGGCCGGCTGCGGGCGCTACCTGGGGCTATCTGCAGGACGTGGCCGCGGCCGGCGGCGGGCAAGCCTTCGAAGCCAACAACGCCGCTGACCTGACCAACAGTTTCCAGGCCATCATTGCAGATATCCGCGGTGCCTCCCAGACGTTTCAGAACTTCTCCAGTTATCTGGACGCCGGGCAGCTCGCCACCGGCAACAAAACGTTTCTTTCCATGTTCACGCCGGCGGAGCGGCAGGTCTGGGAAGGTAACCTGAAGGGTTACTTCCTTTCACCCGGCGGGTTGCTGGACGCAGACGGCAACCCCGCCACCGAGATTCACAGCGTATCGGGGGATATTGTGTTCACCAGTTCCGCGCGCAGCTTCTGGAGCGCATCCAGCGACGGCAACGACTCCAGCGCCGGCGGTTTTGTGAATACCCTGACCCCGGCCAGCCGCAAGATCTACACCCTCAACTCCGCGGCCGAGCGCGGCGCGGTGGATCTCAACGACGGCACCCACAACCTGGACGCCGCCAACACAAATATCACGATTGCCGACCTGGGCATGAATCCGGCCGCCACCGCCGCCGACCGCACCGCGCTGATCAACTGGATCCGCAGCGCGCGCATCAGCGACCCGCTGCACACCCAGCCGGTGCTGGTCCGTTACGGCGGTGATCCCAGCGCCGGCGGTATCGGAGACGTGCTGTACTTCATGACCAACCAGGGCATGCTGCACGCCGTGGATGTGAACGAACCCGCCGACCCAGGTCCGGGCAGCAGCGGCGGAGAGGAGCTGTTTGCTTTTGTCCCCTACCAGTTGTTGAGCAATTTCCAGCAACAATCGCTGATGACCACCGGCGATCATATCTACGGCCTGGACGGGCATCTGACCACCCTGCGCATCGATCACGATCAGGATGGCGACATCGAACCCGCTGACGGTGACAAGGTGATTCTGTATTTCGGCATGCGCCGCGGCGGCTCAAGCTACTTCGCCATGGATGTCACTAACCCCAATGACCCCCAGCACCTGTGGCAGATCCGCGCCGGTGACATCGGCTTTGAGCATCTGGGCCAGAGCTGGTCACCCATGCGTCTGGGGCAGTTGGAGGACAACAGCGCGGTACGCAGAGACATTCTCGTGTTCGGCGGCGGCTACGATCCAAACCAGGACAATATGGGCACCGCGAGGCCGTCCACCGACAGCACCGGCATGGGCATTTACATTGTCGACGCACAAACCGGCGGGCTGATCCAGTCATTCGGCGACGGTACCGGCATCAGCGTGCTGCCCGGCGACCCCACCGATTTCAGCCGCCACACAACCGGCATGCGCTGGTCGATCCCCGGCGGCGTGCGCCTCATCGACTCGAATAACAACGGCATTGTCGACCGCCTGTATGCCGCTGACCTGGGCGCGCAGATCTGGCGCATCGACATCGACGAGTTTGCCGACCCGACCAACCGCACCATCTACCACGCCTACAAACTGGCGGATTTTTCCCAGGATGAAAACGGTTTCCGTCATGCAAAAGACAACCGGCGCTTCTACTATGAACCCAGTATCGCCACCCTGGTGAGAAACAACGCCCCGGTGTACGTGCTGGCCATCGGTTCCGGCTACCGGGCTCATCCTCTGGACGACACCGTGGAGGATCAGATTTTTGTGTTCTACGACAAACACGCGCAAACCGGCGCACCCGCCTCCGCGCTGGATAACATCACCACCGCAACGTTGTACAACGCCACCGCCAACCGGATTGCCACCGCCGGCACCACCACGGCGTTGCAGACCGAACTGACGGCTCTGGACAACGCGCCCGGCTGGCGGCTGGAGTTGCAGAGCAAAGAAAAGTCCCTGTCCCGGGTGCGGATATACGGCAACCGGTTGTTCCTGACCACGTTTCTGCCGGCGGGCAACTCGATCTGTAACGTGGGTGACACCATTAACCGCATGTACGCGCTGAAATTGCTGGACGGCACCGGCGAGATTCCGGACATCGACAATACCTTAACCGTGGACCTGCACGGCAGGCATACCGAAGTGGCCAGCCAGTCGGTGATTCTGGACGAGCCGAAAATTGTCACCTATCACGAGCCCGGCGCCGCGGCCACCTCAACAACCGAAGAAGTGCTGCCGGGTACCTGCGCCGGGGTATTCGCCGGTGCGCAGCAGATGATGAGAATCTGCAGCGCGCCGTTCAAGGTCAACTGGAGGATGACGGAATGAGCAATAACGGTGAGAAGCGTAACAGAGGGTTCACCCTGATCGAGGTGCTGGTCGCGCTGGTTATTGTCTCGATTCTGCTGACTGTGGTCCTGCCCACCTACCGGGGCTATGTGCAACGGGCAACCCGAACGGAAGGCATAAACGGGCTGAGCCAGATTGCCGCCATGCAGGAAACATGGTTTACCCAGAACCGGACTTATACAGCGGATCTGCGGGAACTGGGCCTGACAAATGAAATCTGGAACAACACCACTGACGGTAATTACCGCATCCGGGTCATGACCCCGGTCTCCCCAACCTGCGAAATTACCAACTGTTATGTTCTTTACACGACCCCCAACACCGGCTCCGCACAGACCGATGACCCGTTTGATTTTGAGCTGCGTTCCAACGGCGTGCGCCGCACATTCAACCGGATCAGCAGCACCTGGCAGGCCGGCTGGGATCACATCAATTAGGAGCGCAGTATGAACCTACTCCCAAGAACCCTGAAAATCTGCTTCGGCCTGAGCGCGGTGCTGGCCTCGGCAAGCAGCGACGCGGACACCCGGGTTTACAGCTGGACCGACACGCAGGGTATTACCCACTTCGCAAAACGCGCGCCCCAGGGACACGAAAGCAGACTGATCAAGTTGGCACCGTCCCGGCAGCCCCCGCAGCCGGCCGCCGCGGACAGTGAACCCGCTTATACCGGCGCGCCCCTGGACTGCCGCTCCGCAACACAAAATGGACGAAATGCCATCATGGACGCCCAGGATGATTTGCACGAGCAGTGGCAGGCCGGCCGTATCGACAGCCGCGGCTACAGTTTTTCCATACACCGCCTGAACCGCCTGGAGCAGATGATGTCCACTGACCGCTGTGAAACCGCAGAGGGAAAACAGCAGCGTCTGTTCGCCTGTTTCCAGCACGGCGAGGCCTGCCTGTTGACCGCTGATGAGTTTTGAAATCCACCGCATGGACCCTGACTGCAACCCGCAGCAAACACGCGCGCTATCACAACACAGCGCGTGAGACATTTTCGGTGATGGCTGAGCGAAGTTGATCAGCCAGCTATCCTTGTCAGAACCCAAGGTGCTAGACTTTTCATATCACCCAATTGAGAAACCAGGATTTGGACAACAGTTCTGAATTTTATGGGGGGCGGGATCCCCGCGAAATACCCCTCTATGGAATAACTGAGGCGGCGCGAGCCGTAGACCAGGTCCCTAGAAGCACCCTTCGATCTTGGTGCGGCGGCACCCGTCCAATTATCACGCCTGCGGATCTGGATCCCATGACTTTGTCTTTCAATAACTTGCTTGAAGCCAGGGTATTACGCGCGCTGAGGGTTCGCCACGGCGTTCAAATGGAGGCGATCAGGAAAGCCATAAAGATGGCGGAGAAAGAACTATCAGTGGATAGGCTCTTGTTACGGCAGGACTTAAGAACTGACGGCTCCTCTCTGCTGATTCAGTACTATGGACAATATGTGCACCTGAACCCTGGCAAACAGATAGCGATGAAAAAAATACTGGATAGCGTGCTTGCTCGAATTGATTGGGACAATGACAACTTCGCCAAGCGGTTCTATCCATCCTTTGTAGGCGACGAAAGGAAAGTCTTTATTGACCCTCTGTACTCTTTCGGGAGGGCTGTGGTATCCAAACGTTACATTTCCACGCAAGTGATCTACGGCCGTGTAAACAGCGGAGAGCCGATGGAAGATGTTGCCAAAGATTACCGTATAAGCACCAAAGAGGTGGAGCAAGCGGTTGTCTTCGAAGAGGCAGCGTGACAACAAATATCATTTTGTTGTTGACGAGGACTTGGGCTCATCCTACTGGAAAGAGCTTTCGCTGGACAACAGATTCATAGCGGATAGATTCGAGCAGCATTGGGATGCAGGTACACCGGATGCGGTCTGGCTGCCTCATTCTGGCAACAATAAACTCATTGTAATAACACACGATAGAAGACTGCGAAGGCAACACAGAAATAAGGTGATCCACCACAATTGCCGCATCATAGTCAGTGTAGGCGCCAGTGACTTCCAAGGACAAGCAGCCGCTTTCAGGGCATCATGGCACAAAATTGAAAGATTCCTGGGGCGAACTCCAGTTCCATTCATAGCAAGGTTTCGCCGGCCTACCGGCAAAGCTCTGAATAAGCTCCGGCCGACAGGGGACATCGTGCTTGACGATTTCTTCAAAAATTAGGTCGTTTGCGACTGATGTACGATTAAATTCAAAACCTCGCGTACATTGGCGCACGTTCTAAGAAAACGTTGGAAAACCACGGTTGAATATGCGGAAATGGCCCCACCATAGAACAAGCAACATCAATTCCAAGCAATTGAATCTAAAGGATAAAATGCTTTCTGTCGCCCCGATGATGGCTTGGACGGACCGCCATTGCCGCTATCTGCTGCGCCTGTACGCACCCCATGCCAGGCTGTTCACCGAAATGGTCACCACCGGTGCGCTGTTGCATGGGCAGCAGTGGCATCTGCTGGACCACCACCCGACTGAGCACCCGCTGGCGCTGCAGTTGGGCGGCAGCGACCCGGGTGCGCTGGCGGAGTGTGCGGCGGAAGCTGAGTTACGCGGCTTTGACGAGGTCAACCTGAATGTCGGCTGCCCGTCAGACCGGGTTCAGCGCGGCACATTCGGCGCCTGCCTGATGCGTCAGCCTGAACGGGTTGCCGAATGTGTCAGCGCCATGCGCAGCCGCTGCAACATTCCGGTAACGGTGAAATGCCGCCTCGGCGTGGATGAGCATGACAGTGATCCCCTGCTGGACCACTTTATCCGGGTTAATGCAGACGCCGGTTGCCGGCGTTTTTATATCCACGCGCGCAAAGCCATTCTGGGCGGCCTGTCACCGGCGCAGAACCGCAGCATTCCACCGCTGCAGCCCCAGCGGGTGCAGCGGGTTAAACAGCGCCACCCGCACCTGCAGATTGAAATCAACGGCGGCATCACCAGCATGGCGGAAGTTAACGCTTATCTGCCCTGGGCCGACGGCGTCATGATCGGCCGCGCCGCTTACCATCACCCTCAATTCCTGGCCAGGGTGGATACAGCCCTGTACGGCGGCGCAACGGCAGACACGTTCAGCGTGCTCAACCGCTACCGGCGCTACATGCAGGAACAACTGGCCGCCGGGGTCAGGCTGCACGCCATGACCCGGCACCTGCTCAGCAGTTGCAACGGCCAACGCGGCGCCAAGCGGTTCCGCCAGTTGCTCAGCGACAGCCGCCGCTTGAAGCAGAACAATATCAGCCTGTTTGACGAGGCGCTGGATCAGGTTTACCCCCAGGCTGCCTGATGCTGGACCGGTTGCTGGATTTATTGCGCGGCGAGGAAGACAACCCCACCGCCATCACCCCGGAGCTGGCTGCCGCGGCACTACTGTTTGAGGTGGTGTGGGCTGACCACAATATCGACCCGGCGGAAATGCAGGTGATGTCCAGGGCGCTGGCTGAGCAATTCAACCTCAGTGCACAGCGGGTGGCGCAGATTCTCCAGGAAACTCAGGCTGACCAGGAACACCGCGTGGGGGTGCAGACCTTTACCCGGACTCTAAATGAGCAGCTTGATCAGGAAGAAAAAATTCAGGTGGTGCGCGCCATGTGGAAAGTGGCATTTGCGGATCACAAGCTGGATGCTTTTGAAGAACACACCGTGCGCCGGGTGGCCGACCTGTTGTACGTTTCTCACAAAGACTTTATCGCCGCCAAGCTGGCGGCCCGGGACAGCGCCGGCCGCTGATTCAGCAGGCGCCGTTGGCCAGCGGCGGTTGCTGGCGCCTTTCTTCTTCCAGCGCGCCCACCAGATCCTTGAAGGTATCGTGGTTTTGCTGATTCATCGCCATTAACGTTTTGTGCGCCTCAATGACCTGGGTGCGCAGGGTTTCTTCATCCAGATCCGTGGCTACCGGCAGTTCAGCCAGATTCTGCTCACTCTGATAACCCTCATCGACAATGGCAAAAATGTCGTCAAATCCCATGTTGTGAAGAATGCGCAGAATGTCCGGCGCGGAGCACACCAGGGTAGGCAATTTGCCGCGGCCCTGCTGCACCGCAATGGAGAGTTTCGCCAGTACCCCCAGGGATGTACTGTCGATGGCCTGAGCATCGGACAGATCAACCAGCACCGAAACCAGTTGTTCATCCTTGAGAATGGCATCCAGATAGTGGTCGAAGGAGCCGGACAGCGTCACCCGCACATCCCCTTCAAAGCGGATCATGTATACACCGTTATGATCACCAACCAGAATCCGACCGTTCATAGCTACAACCTGTCATCCTGCAAGAGGAGTTCTAACACACTTAAATGCACCGCTACTGTTACGACTTTGTAGTCAGTGTTCATGATTAATCAGCAAACAACTTACGTCGTCCGCCCCCAGTTTAGTGGTATCCAGGCAGGACCAGAGGTCCGGCAGGGACTCCATGCGCACCATCGAAGCAGACAACGTCTGCTCCTTATCACTAAGCGTAGACCCGGACAGCAGATCCAGCACGCCGTCGGAGAAAACAATCAGACGGCTGCCTTCGGGAAATTCCACGTGGGCCGACTCAAAAGTCAGTTCCGGGAACAATCCCAGCGGTTTACCTTTCTGCTCCAGGCTGACCAGTTGTCCATCCTGCACCAGTGCCGCCGGCGGAAAGTGCGCAGCGTTGGCGTAGTGCAGGTGATGGTCCCTGGTATCCACCACGGCAAAAAACATTGCTACATGTTTGTCTATCTGTTGGTCAATCAGTTCCGTATTGATCCACGCCAGCACTTCCCCGGGCTGGGTTAACATCGAAGGCCGGTATTCCCGCCGCAGGCGGCGGGAGAAGTTCTTCAACAGCACGGTGACAAAGGCGGAGGAGGCGCCGTGGCCGGATACGTCAGCCACGTAACAGGCAAAATAGCGGTCGGTAATCTGAAAATAGTCGATAAAGTCGCCGCTGAGAATTAAAGACGGTTCTACCCGGTGCTGCAGGCGGTAATGACCGATGCCCATGGGGTTGGGCGGCAGCATACCCATCTGTATGTACTGGCCGGCGCGCTGGTCCCGCTCCAGTTCCACCCGCACATCGCGCAACTCGCGGCTGATCTCGTTCAGCCAATGCTGCATGCGGTCGATGTTATGCCGCGCTTTGTGCGCGAGCTGTTCCGGGGACAGCGGCAACTGCCAGATATCCTGCGCACCCGCTTCCAGGTAGGCCAGCATGTTCTCCACACACAGCGGCTGCAGGCTGGCCATCACGCAAGCTACTCCCGCGGGCACGGTAACCTGCTGCAATTGGCTGTCGTTGCAACACACCAGCAGCTCTATATGACCTTGGGCGCACAAGGCGGAGGCCGAACCGGTCTCCGTGCTCACCAAGGTATCAAATCCTAGATCAGTCAATTGTTGGGCGAGGGACTGCGCCACAGCAATATCCGGGTCTAGCACCAACAGACTCATTAAAACTAGTGCTCTATCCCAGTGGGCTCGGGGTCGGCACCCTACTCCTGTCGCAATCCGAGTACAAGCAGTAAATAACGCCAGCAGACCCTGGAATTAATATTCGTCGTCTTCGTAGTCTTCATCGTCAAATTCATCAGCGGCAAACGGATCGTCTTCCACCACCCCGTCGTTGACCAGAAATTCGCGCCGCTGCAGGTAGGCGTCGCGCAGAAACAGATACTCGTCGCCGACCACCAGGGATTCCACGCTCAGCAGGTCGGCGCGCAGGTCGATGACCGACAGCGCCGCCACCGGATAACGCTCCCGCGGCAGCGACAGGTAACCCACCGGGTTGGTAAACAGGTTAAACACCTGGCCCACGCCGTCGCGTACCGAGGAACTGCCGAGAAACGGAATCACCACATAAGCACCGGAACCGGCACCCCAGACCCCAAAGGTCTGGCCGAAGTCTTCCTGGTGAGCGGGCAGCCCGGCGCCACTGGCGACATCAAAAATGCCCCCCACACCCAGGGTGGTGTTAACGACAAAACGGCCCGTGTCGGAGAGCGCGGTGCGCCCTTTGCCCTGCAGCAGCTGGTTCAAAGCCACCGCCGGGGTACCGAGGTTGTCAAAGATATTCCCTATACCCCGGCGGATCAGCCCGGGCACTACGTTGACATAGGTTTTGGCCACCGGTTTGAGCAGATAACGGTCCGTCCAATCGTTAAAGCGGTAAACGCCGCGGTTCATGCCCTCCCAGGGATCCACCGGCCGTTCCACCCCCGCGCCGCCGTCGGCAGCCCGCCCCTGCTGGGGCAAAGCCAGGGCCAGCGCGCACACCACCAGCCACGTCACAAGCAGCCGCAATCCCGGACCCTTTGTTGCCGGAAGCACTTGAAGAGACACCCTCAAAGACCCGGCAGATTTCCGCGCTACTCCCTGTTCTGTGCTGAGCATTGTTATTCCCTGCTGTTCCGATCGGCTAACTTGAACCGAGTATTATGCCTTGCGAACGCAGTCGTGTAAGGGTCTGCATACCCTGTGCGTAAACCTGCGCATGTTCTACCTGGCGGCCGCCGGATTGCAATTCTTCATGGATCAGCGTCAGCGCCTCAGCGGCGGTGCGATCCGGCAACAACGCCAGCAGGCGGTGGGTGACGGGGTTGGATTCCACAAACCGCACTTTGTTGCGGGTGTTGCGGTAAACAATCAGATAAGTCGGGGCAGCGGGCGCACCTTCTTGCGGAAGATGGCCGGCACCAATTTTGTGCACGGCATATTCGTACGCCAACGCGCGCATGTAGGGGTTCAGCACCAGATGTCCATCCAGAGACCCGTCCGGCTGTACAGCTTGCGGCGGCTGATCAGCGGCCACATCCAGGGATAACTCCACCCATTCGTAGTGGCACAGTTCCAGCAGAAATGCGGGCAGATCCTGCATTCCCCGGTTGTACAGGAAGGTCATGAACTCTTCGGATATCTGCAGGAAAAACGGCGACTCGCTGGGGTGCAGATGGACAAACTCCCGCACCAGGGCCAGCCAGCGTTGTTCCCCTACAATTTCCCTGCTGACCGGGAAGGCGCTGTCGAGAAAATTGCGGATGTTGTTAAAAAACAGGTCCACGTATATCTGCATGCGCCGCGGTTCGATATCCGCCGGCAGCGGGTTAACCGCCGGGTTGCGGATATGGTCCGCAAAATCCAGCTGTACCGAGCGGAAGAAGGGCAGATTGCGGCCCGCGTCCGACACCACCGGCTCAGGCACTGTGACGGGTCTGATCAGCCGCCGGCGCCGCGCGCTGCATTGCCCGGATGCGCTCTACCTCCGCCAGCAGTTCCGGCAGCGGCGGGAAGTTGAAATCTCTTTCCAACAAGGTTGGCAACGGCCCGACGCGGGCGTAGGCGCTGCGCAGTAAGTCCCACACGGGTTCGATAACCGCACTGCCGTGGGTGTCCACCCGCAGGTCCTCCGCTTCCTTGTAATGCCCGGCGATATGCAGGTAAGCGGTGCGCTGCAGGTCCAGGCGGGCCAGAAATTCTTCAGCGTCGTAACGGAAATTGATGCTGTTGACGTAAATGTTGTTCACATCCAGCAACAGGCTGCAATCCGCTTCAGCCAGCACCGCGTTGATAAAATCCACTTCCTGCATCTGCTGCCCGGGAGCGGCGTAAAAGCTGACGTTCTCAATGGCAATGGTGCGTTCAAGAATGTCCTGCACCTGACGTATGCGGTCAGCAACGTAGGTTACCGCTTCTTCCGTAAACGGGATCGGCATCAGATCGTAGAGATGGCCCTTGTCGTCGCTGCAATAACTGAGGTGTTCGCTGTAATAGCAGATGTTGAAGTCGTCCAGGAAAGTTTTGACCTGGCGGACAAAAGCCACATCCAGCGGCGCGGGACTGCCCAGGGACAGAGACAGGCCATGACAGACAAAAGGGAAACGTTCGGTATAGTCATGGAACTGGCGGCCGAAACGGCCGCCAACCCCAATCCAGTTTTCCGGCGCCACCTCCATGAAATCCACATCGGTGTCTTCGAGCCGGCGCAGCATGGGTAACATACCGCGCCGCAACCCCAGGCCACCGCCATGCATGGAAGCAGGCACCGGATACGGCATCAGACTAAGCCTCTAACAACCTGGAATCAGTCTGAATGCCGGCGGTGTGATTAAGCCGCGCCTCCGCACTTGCCTTCACCACACTTGCCTTCTGCAGCGTCGTCACCTTCGCCGCACTTACCTTCGCCGCATTTGCCTTCGCCGGCGTCGTCACCTTCGCCGCACTTGCCTTCGCCGCATTTGCCTTCGCCGGCGTCGTCACCTTCGCCGCACTTACCTTCGCCGCATTTGCCTTCGCCGCCGTCGTCGCCTTCGCCGCACTTACCTTCGCCGCACTTGCCTTCGCCGCCGTCGTCGCCTTCGCCGCATTTACCTTCGCCGCACTTGCCTTCGCCGCACTTGCCTTCTTCGCCTTGAGCCAGCAGGTCGTAACCACGCTCAAGATCTTCGGCGACAAACAGATTGTCGTCAGCCTGTGCCACACCAGCAGTAGCCAGAGAAGCCACAAACGCGGTGCCTACTGCAGCAGCAATAGGTTTCATTTTAAGATCTAACTTTTCTTTGAACATTGGGGTGTTAATCTCCACTTCTGATGTTTACAGGCTCCCTCGCCGGCCCGTTGGTTACTGTTTAAACTGATCCGTACCGTCAATCAATAAGCAATCGCGAGAATTTGCAAACTGAGTGCCCAGCATGAGCACGCCGGTACTGCAAACTCCGGCGCTGTTTTTATGACCGGGGATGCCGCAAATGGTTCACACATTTTGCCGATTCCCGCCATTTTGAGCGGTCGGTCCGAAAATCCCCGCGCCGCGGCCCGTCAAAAGCCTGCCGTCCAACCGGCTGCATCGCCGCGCATCCCTTGCTAGGCCAGGCCCAGACGCTGCTCTTCTTTTAACAGGGCAGCCGCCACACGCTTCACCGATGCTTTCCAGCCGTTGCCCAGCACGCCGTCCAGCGGATGGGTTTTAACCTTCTGCCGGGCAATCGTTTCAGCAAACAGCACCAGCCTAAGCTCCTCAATGTAAAATCTAAGTGAAATGTAGATGTGCTGCTCGAACAGTTCCGCATCATGGATGCGCTGCAGGCGTGCCAGCAGCGGCTGCAGTTGTGCGAGCTGTTTGCGGTCCTTGGGTACATGCCCGTTCAACTGCTGAATGCGCCGCTGCACGCCGCTGAGATACCTGGGCAGCAAAGCCAGGTAAGCACTGGGGGTGACAGCCAGGACGTTTTTCGGCACCAGGCTGTGTAGCTGTGCACGCACGTCTTCCAGGCTTTCCCGGTAGGCGCTGGAAGTCATTTCCTCCAGCGTACGCATGCAGTCGAAGCGCAGCGCCAGCACCTGGGCAAACTGACCGGTGACGCTGTTGAACAGCCCAGCCAGTTGCGGGCGCCGGGCCTGCAGCCGCTGCTCAAAGGCGGCGCGGTCCGCCGGCAACGGCTGATCCTCAAAGAAGCAATACCACACCACGCTGCGCAGCAGTTCGTCTTTCAAATCATCCGCGCTGCCCAGGGTGGCGTAGTGCAGCCCCAGTTGCGGGTGTTTGTCCAACTCCCTGCGGAAGTAGCCGCTGACTTTACCCAGGTGTTTCAGCGCCATGCGCCCGTAGGCCGCCGGCAACTGCCGGTCCCGTTCCCGGGCATCGCTGAACAATGTCAGATGCACCGTGCCACGGTCGTCAACCAGGCCGGGGTACCTGACCACTCTGTTCTGCTGCTTACCCAGCACCAGTTGCTGCGGTAAACCCTGTTCCGGGAAAGCGGCCAGATTCTGCTGATCAAATGCCTCCGCCTGGGCCTGAACGGCATCCCCGCTTGCGGACGATTGGCTTAAGCTCTCTTTCAGCTCACCCAGGTCCCTGCCGGCGCCGACCACCTTGTTGTGCTCGTCCACCACCTTGATATAGGGCAGCAAGTGCGCCGCCACCCGCTGCCGATCCCAATCCGCTTCGCCCACCGGCACCTTGTATAACACCCGTAACAACTCCGACAACGCGGTTAACAAACGGCCCTGGCGATAGACGTCGGCATGCAGCAGCCGGGCGCACAATTCTTCCACCCGTTCCGGCAGCGGTACCAACTGCCGCCGCAGTTGTTTGGGCAGGGTGCGCAGCCACTGCTCCACCAGCGCCGGCAGCAGGCCGGGTACCGACCATTCCAGCCAGGCCTGATGCACGGCACTGAGCAAACCTACCGGCACGGTTACGGTAACGCCGTCATCCGCTTCCCCCGGGGCAAACCGGTAACTCAAAGGCAGGGTCACGCCATGGGTGCTGATTTCCGCCGGGAAGTCCTGTTCGGAAACCAGACCCTCCGTGGTGCGGTAGAGGGCTTCCGCGTCCAACAGCAGCAGGTTTTCGCGGGATTTATCCTTGCGCAGCCATTTCTGCAGATCGCTGACCCGGCAGATTTCCTGGGGTATGCGTTGTGCGTAAAAGGCATAAATTTCGTCTTCGGCAATCAACAGATCCCGGCGCCGGCCTTTAGCCTCAAGGTCCTGCACCCGGGCGATCTCCAGCAGGTTGGCGCTGAGAAATTGCGGCATCTGCTTGACCTGCCCGGCAACCAGACCTTCACGGATAAACAGGTCTCTGCTAGCCGACGGATCAATGCGGCTGAAGCTGATCTGCCGGCGTTCCACCAGGCGCAGGCCATACAAGCTGCTGCTTTTATACGCCATGACCTCACCCCGGCTGCCGCTCCAGAACGGCTCACTGTACTGGTGTTTCAGCAGATGGCCGGCCTGGGCTTCGATCCACGGCGCTTCCACAGCAGCCACGTTGCGTGCGTAAACCCTTGAAGTTTCGGCAATTTCACTGGCGACCAGCCAGCGCGGCGTGCGCCCGCTGAGCCCTGAGCCGGGAAAGATCCGCAATTTC
>JANQOA010000140.1 GCA_028279305.1 Pseudomonadales bacterium | reverse complement strand
TTTCAGGTTGCGCGCCCCCAGATACAGGCCGCGCTCGTCATGCCGGGCTATGAGGCTGAGGCTGCCGGCAATAATGCACGCATGCACCGCTTCGTAACTGGCGGCGCTGTCGTTCTCCCGGTAGCCCAGGTCCCGGCACACCAGGCGCAGTTGCCGGTGTACTTCCCGCCATTCACGCACCCGCTGCGGGTTCAAAAACTGCTTCTGCAAGGTGCGGGTGAAGCGGTTGCGGGTCAGTTGCAGGCGCTGTTCTTCCACCCACTGCCACATATTCAACCAGGTGTTGAAGTCACTGCGCGGGTCGGCAAACTGCGCGTGGGCTTCGTCCGCCGCCTGGGCCTTCTGGATCGGCCGCTCGCGGGGATCCTGCACCGCCAATCCCGCGGCAATGATGAGTATTTCGCGCACCGCGCCCTGGCGGTGGGCTTCCACCAGCATCCGCGCCAGGCGCGGGTCCACCGGCATGCGCGCCATCTGCCGGCCGGCCGCCGACAGCCGGCCGTCCTGCAATGCGTGCAACTCCTGCAACAGGGTGTGGGCATCCCGCACCGCCCGCGGATCCGGCGGTTCAATAAAGGGAAACGTCTGGATGCGGCCGAGCTTGAACGCAAGCATCTGCAACACCACGGAGGCCAGGTTGACGCGGTGAATTTCCGGGTCGGTAAACTCCGGCCGGCTGAGAAAGTCCTGCTCTTCGTAAAGCCGGAAACAGACCCCGGGCGCAACCCGGCCGCAGCGGCCTTTGCGTTGTTCAGCACTGGCCTGGGAGATGGGCTCCACCGGCAGGCGTTGCAGCTTTGACCGGTAACTGTAGCGGTTGATGCGCACTACCCCGGGGTCTATGACATAACCGATATTGGGTACGGTGAGAGAGGTTTCCGCCACATTGGTCGCCAACACCACCCGGCGCGGCCCGCCGGCGGGTTGGAAAATCTTCTGCTGCTCTGCAAAAGACAGCCTGGCATACAACGGCAGAATGTTGAACCGTTGATTAAAAGCCCGCCGTAAGTCTTTGGCAACATTGAAAATATCCCGTTCACCGGGCAGAAACACCAGAACGTCGCGGGCCCGGCTCTGGGGACCGCGCTCTATTTCATCCAGCGCCGCAATGATGTCTTCGCTGGTACTTTCACCGGCACCGCGGTACTTCACCTCCACCGGGAATGACCGCCCGCCCACCGCTATCACCGGGGCATCCTGGAAATAACTGGAAAATCGCTGCACGTCGATGGTGGCGCTGGTTACGATCAGTTTCAGATCCCGGCGCCTGGTCAGCAGGCTGTGCAGAAAACCCAGCAGGAAGTCGATATTCAAACTGCGCTCATGGGCCTCGTCGATGATGATGGCGTCATAATCATTGAGGTAACGGTCCTGACGGATCTCCGTCAGCAGCAACCCGTCGGTCATCACCTTCAACAGCGTGTGGTCCTGCACCTGCTCAGCAAAGCGCACCGCATAGCCAACCCCTTCACCCAGGTCGGTACCGGTTTCGGAAGCGATCCGGCGGGCAACCGTACGTGCCGCCAGGCGCCGCGGCTGGGTGTGGCCGATCATGCCGCGGGCACCCAGGCCGGCCTGCATGCAGATCTTGGGTAACTGAGTGGTTTTACCGGAGCCGGTTTCGCCCGCCACAATCACTACCTGATGCTGCTGCAGGGCTGCGGCTATTTCGTCACCATGGGCGGTGACCGGCAGTTCCGCCTGCAGTTCCAGGTCCAGGCCGGACAATTGGCGGGTACGCAGTTCGAACAGCGCCTGCGCGTCTTCAAGGGCCGCGGCAAACGCCTGCGCAGGCGCATCAGAGGCATCATCCGGCCGCTGTACGCGGTTGCGCAGGCGCCGCAGACGGTAGAAATCGCGCCGCGTCACCGCAGCGGCATCTATCTCGGTCAAATCTACCCCGGGGTATCTGGTCCCGGCGGGCGCTGCCGGGACGGTTAGCCTTGGCGGCGGTTCACACCGCTATTTGGACAATTCGCCCATGCCTTCTTCAAGACCGCGAATGGTCAGCGGATACATTTTGCCGTCCACCAGGTCTTGGGTCATGGTCACCGAACTGGAGTATTCCCAGGTTTCCTGGGGTGTGGGGTTCAGCCACACCACTTTGTCATAGACATTGTTGATACGTTCCATCCAGGCGGCACCGGGTTCTTCGTTCCAGTGCTCAACGCTGCCGCCGGCGTGGGTAATCTCGTAAGGCGCCATGGTTGCGTCACCGACAAACACAACTTTGTAGTCGTGTGCATACTTGTTCAGCACTTCCCAGGTTGGAATGCGTTCACTCATGCGCCGGCGGTTGTCTTTCCACACGGATTCATAAATGAAGTTGTGGAAATAGAAACTTTCCAGATGCTTGAACTCGGTGCGGGTGGCGGAGAACAGCTCTTCACAAATTTTGACGTGGGCGTCCATGGAGCCGCCAATATCCAGGAATAACAACACCTTAACCGTGTTTTTCCGTTCCGGCCGCATCTTGATGTCAAGCATGCCGCCGTTGTGCGCGGTGGAACGGATGGTATCGTCCATATCCAGCTCTTCATCAACACCGGTGCGGGCGAACTTGCGCAAGCGGCGCAGCGCCATTTTGATGTTGCGGGTGCCCAGCTCTACCGAATCATCCAGATTCTTGTACTGGCGTTGGTCCCAGACCTTCTTGGCTTTTTTCTTTTTCCCCTTGCCCAGACCATTGGGGCCGTTCTTACCCTCTTTGTCTGCATCGCCTTCCTCTCCTTCCTGGCCTTCTTTGCCCTGTTCAGCCTCTTTGCGCTCGGCTTCTTCCTTGGCTTCTTTAAACGCTTCGATGAGCTTTTCCAGCCCGCCCAGGGATTCGATCTGTTCAAGCTCTTCCGGGGTCAGGGACTTTTCGAACTCGCGGCGCAGCCACTCGTCGGGAATCAGGGATTCCAGCAATCCGTGCAGATCTTCCAGGCCCTTGAAGTAGGCGCTGAATGCACGGTCGAACTTATCGTAATTCTTCTCATCCTTAACCATGGCCGTGCGGCTGAGCAGATAAAAGTCATCCACATTGGCGTATACCAGTTGCACCTTCAGGGCCGCCAGCAGGTCCATCAATTCACGGATGGTGACCGGGACCTTGTACTTCCTGAGGGTAAGGAAGAAATTAATTAGCACGGTTTATCCTCGGCTGTCTCGACGGTTCATAAAAGCCAGACGTTCCAGCAGGTGCACATCCTGCTCGTTTTTGACCAGGGCGCCGTATAACGGCGGAATGGCTTTGCTTGGATCGCGGTTGGTGAGAATTTCATCCGGAATGTCATCCGCCATTAACAACTTGAGCCAGTCGATCAGTTCCGAAGTAGACGGCTTCTTCTTCAGCCCCGGCACTTTGCGCACATCAAAAAAGATGTCCATGGCTTCTTTGACCAGATCCTGCTTAATGGACGGATAGTGCACGTCCACAATCTGCTGCATGGTCTCGCGGTCCGGGAAATTAATGAAGTGGAAAAAACAGCGGCGCAGGAACGCATCCGGCAGTTCTTTTTCATTATTGGAGGTGATGATGACAATCGGCCGGTGTTTGGCTTTGATGGTCTCAGCGGTTTCGTAGACAAAAAACTCCATGCGGTCGATTTCCTGCAACAGGTCGTTGGGAAATTCAATATCCGCTTTGTCGATTTCGTCGATCAGCAGCACCACCCGTTCATCGGATTCGAACGCTTCCCACAGCTTACCTTTCTTGATGTAGTTGCGGATGTCCTGCACCCGCTCGTCACCGAGCTGGGAATCCCGCAGGCGCGACACCGCATCGTACTCATACAGGCCGTTTATGGCTTTGGTGGAAGATTTGATATGCCACTCAATCAACCTCAAGCCCAGCGAGGCTGCGACCTGTTCAGCAAGCATGGTTTTGCCCGTACCGGGTTCACCCTTGATCAGCAGCGGGCGTTCCAGTTTTACCGCGGCATCCACCGCCATGCTCAGTTCATCAGTCGAGATATACTCGTCGGTACTATCAAATATCATTCAGGGATTCCGTAAAGGCAGAAGCAAACGCACTACTTTAAAGAGCGTAAAGAAGCCGCGCAACCTGCAATGCGGACGGAAACTGTATTGATTTTGTGACGGCCGCGCGCTATCCCGCAGCGGGGCGGGCTTCCGGCTCTAACGCGGCGGCCTGTAGATCCATGCGCAGGCGCATCTCGTCATCAATGGGCGGCGGCTTTCGGAACCACCAGACGAGCCCGCCGATCGCCAGATTAAGTAACGTGATGAGGCTGACAAACCATAACGGAATCAGCGGCAGCGGCGGCTCCTGCGGCTGAACGGGCGCGCTTGCGCCGCTTTGCGTGGCAGCCTCCTGCCCGGGTGGGCTATCCGCCGGTAACCCGGAAGGGTTGTCCTGGACCTCCGGCAACACCTCAGCAGCCCGCGCAAAGTTAGGCCGTCTCAGCAGCTTGCCGTTCGCATCAAAACTGAACGCGGTCTCTTCAAGCAGGGGCAGGGTCAGCGTCTGGGGCCGGGTTTTCAGAAAAAAGCCTTTTTTATTCAGATAGTTACCGGATATTGTGAAAGATAATTCAACAACACCTTCACTCTCCTGTACCGGAACCTCAAAAAGCCCCGCGGGCATCCGCTGGGCCGGCACAATGGTGCCCACGTGGGGTGGTTTACGCACTTTCGCCGCCGCGCGCACGGTGCTGTAATCCACGTCAGCGTGGCTGAAATTCAACCAGGCCACCACGCCGCCGTCCGCGGCGGGTTTAAAATCCACCTGCAGCGGGTTGGCGGCAACAAAAGAGACCCGGGTGTATCGGCGGAACGTCGGTGCCAGCACCTCCACTTCCAGTTCGTAAGCACCGTCTCCGAGATTAACAAAAAAGGCCTGATAGCCGCCGTCGATCACATCCACCGGCAGCGGCACTTTGCGGTGTTCGTCACTCAACCAGACACGCACATTCAACAGATTAAGAAATCCCGGATCGTCCACCAGTTGCCCTTCACTGAACAGCCGGATCAAGGCATGGCTTTCCTCCGTCGGTATCACCGGCGTCTGAATGCCGTCAACGCGGATTTCCAGTTCACCCATAACGGTGAGCCGTTCCGGTTTCACCCCTTCCACCTGCCACCAGCCCACCTGGGGTTCCTGGATGGTGACCATTTCAAAATCCTGCGCCAACACCCAGCGGCCCGCCGGCAGAGGGGCTACCCGGTCGAGGCGGGCGCCGTCGGGCTGCACCAGCACCGGTTTGTCCTCTACTCCCGCTGCCAGCCAGATGACATTCATGGCCGCCGCCCCGGGGGCAACCTGAAAACGGCCGTTACTGTCCGGCAGTGCTTGCGGAGCCAGTTGCATCAATTGCACCACGTCGAGCAGAAAAGCCTGCATTTCGTTAAGACTGGTGACCTTTTTGTGCAGACCGCCGCTGAGTTCCGATATCTGCCGCAGCAAATCCAGATCCGCCTGTTCAGCAGCGCCGCCCGCCACCGCCACCGTATGCACGTGCACCCGCGCGTTACGCAGTTTCGACGCCCAGGCGTTCAGCAGCAACTGCCTCTTATTGTCATGCTCCAGCGGGGTCATGCCGGTATCAATGCGGCCGTTGCTGAACAACACCAGGTGGGTTGTGGGACGGTCAGGCCGCTGCAGATCCCAGGTGGCCGCCTCAACACCCGCGGGCAGGTCCGCCTGACTGCTCTGACCAGCAATATTGCGCGCATGGATGGTGGCCACCTGCTGCCAGAGGCCATCCATGGGCGCGTATTTGACCAGTTGCTGGGTGAGTTGCGAATACGCCCATACGCCGCCCATGGCGGTCTGGTCCGGTTTATCCGCGCGGCTGAGCACCGTTCGCGCCAGCAGTTCTACCCCAGCACCCCGCAGGTTATCCGGATCCGCCTGATGCATCGCCGCGGACACGTCCACCACTATCCGCAGATCGGTCCTGGGTGCCGCCTCCGCCGGCACGTGGATACTGCACAGCCACAGCAACCCGGCCAGGTGCATCCACCCGGCTGCTGTCAGGTTACCTGTTCTGTTAGTGGGGCAGAGCCTCTGCTTGGGCACTGTGAACGCCACCTTGTCCGGCATACTGTTCTATTCAGTGTAGCAGCCGCACACCAAGGCGCCGGGCTAGGGTTCCGCCGGTTCCCTTCGCGGCGGCGGCCCAGGCTCTTCCGGCGTGTTCTTGCGTCTGCGCTGGGCAAAAAAGTAGACAAACACTGTCACCAGGGCCACAGCGCCCAGCGACAGGCCAAGTACCCGCAAGCTGGCCTGGGGCTGGCCGTCGATCTGAAAAAACATTTCAAAAATGGCCACCACAAAAGCCGGTGCAAGTTGATGGGGAAAATTGGGCACCGGTACCGGTACCAGAAAAAAAGTCAGACTGACGGTGATCGCCAGCCACGGCAGCAGGCCCCAGCGCACTCTCTTCAGCAGTTGCCACAGGGCCAGCGCGCCGCCCAGGCCCGCCACGGCAATGATCGACCAGGCAATCTGATAACCGGTCACGGATTACTGCTCCACCCAGGTGATAATCATGTCTTCATGATCTTCTTCGTGCACATCCGCTGCGGATACTACCTTGCCTGCAACCGAAATACCGGCTTCGTGTACAGTTTCCGCCCGCCCGGAGACCAGCGGATGCCACCAGGCCAGCGGCCGGCCTTCAGCCAGGGTACGGTAGGCGCAGGTGCGCGGCAGCCAATGAAAGTCTTCCGTGCGCCGGGGTGTTAACACCACACAGTCCGGCACCAGCTGATGGCGCTGGGGGTAGCGGGTGCAGCGGCATGACTGCTGCTCCAGCAGTTCGCAGACCATGGCAGTGTAATGCACCTGCCGGGTGCTCTCGTCCTCCAGCTTGATCATGCAGCAGCGGGCGCAGCCGTCGCACAGAGATTCCCATTCCTCATCGTTCATCTGCTGCAGGCTTTTCGACTGCCAGAATTTGCCGCTGTCAGGGCGCGTTTTTTTGGTTGTTGTCATCAGCCGGGGGTAACTGCAGGTAAAAGCCCTGCTGCTCCAACGCAGCCAGGACCGTGGCGGTATCCGCCTGCGCCAGCGCGCGGCCGGCATGAAGTTCAAACTCCAGAAACTGGGTGGCTTCGCCAAAATGCAGGCGCAGCGCTTCCGGCAGATCTTCATAAGATACGTCGGTGCGCAGGTAGACGTAGGTGAGATCGCGCTTAGCACTGCGCAGCACCTTAACGTCCATCACAACTGTTCCTGGGTTGCAGTGGCGGCGTGGGTGGCGAGGATGCGGGAAAATTCTCCGCCCACCAGTTCCTGGCGCCAGGACTGGTACAACGGCGATAAACGGTCGTTGCGCACGTAATAACGTACACATTCTTCCACATCCCGTTTGCGCGCCAGCAGTTCAGCCGCAATCTGCAGGCGCTCGGTGTGCTGCCGGCCAATTTCACGCAGCCGTTTCACCACCGCCCCCTGGGCTGAAGTCAGCGGGCGCGCCAGCGGCGCCGGCGGCTGCGCGGTACGTCCGCGGCTGTGTTCGCTGACCAGCGGTTCCGCATAGCGGTTAGCTACGCCACGCGGCAAGGCGCGGCGCACGTCTTCTTCACGCAGTTTGCGGATGCGGGCAAAGTCGAACAGGTGATCGTCCCAAACCACCCGGTTACGCGGAATGTTGCGCGTCTGCGCAGTCTGCTCCCGCCATGCACATAAAGTCTGCAAGACCGCCAACTGCTGGGGCGCAAGCTGCCAGGCTTTTTTCAGGTTCAGGTAGTGAAGTTGCGGGTCGCTGGGCGCATAGTGCCCGCGCTCCTGCATGTCGTGCTGAAACCAGGCTTCGCGCCCGCTGTCACGCAGTTGCTGCTGCAGGCGCTGGTACAGGGGCTCCAGGTAAACCACGTCTTCGCGGGCGTATTGCAGCTGTTCATCACTCAGCGGCCGCAACAGCCAGTTGGAACGGGTGGCGTGTTTTGGCAATTCCACATCCAGCAGGCGCTGCACCAGGCCGGCGTAGCTGAGGCTGAAATCCGGGGATATAAAAGCGTTGGCGTACTGGGTATCAAAAATCGGCGCCGGCACAATGCCCAGGTGGTGGTAAATCAGTTCAAGATCTTCCTGGCAGGCGTGCATGATTTTGTCTACGCCGCTGTCGGCTAACACGTCAACAAACGGTGACCAGTCGTCTATGGCCAACGGATCCAGCAGGTAAACCTTGCCGGCACAGGCCACCTGATACAGCCCCGGCACCGGGTAGAACGTGTCCGTGCGGATAAACTCCGTATCCAACGCAATACAACCGCGCCAGCCCGGTGCCGCCGCAGCCAGCGCCGCATCGTCGGCAATCCACACGCAGTTGTCCGGGGCGGTGGAATTCAAGAGTGCATATCCAGATCGCGGCGCCCCTGCAAGGCATGGGTTAAGGTCCCGCCGTCGGTATATTCAATCTCGCCGCCCAGGGGTACGCCGTGGGCAATGCGGCTGATCTTGGCTACCTGGCCCGCGACCAACTGGCCGATATAGTGGGCGGTTGCCTCCCCTTCAACGGTGGGATTGGTGGCGAGAATCAGTTCCGCCGGCTGCAGCGCCGCCACCCTGTCGACAAGTTGATCCATACCAAGCTGTTCCGGGCCAATGCCGTCCAGGGGTGATAACCTGCCGTTCAACACAAAGTAATAACCGCGGTAACCGCCGGCCTGTTCGATTGCAAGAATGTCCGCCGGGGATTCCACCACACACAGCAACCCCTCATCCCGGCGGTTGTCGCGGCACAGTCCGCACACCGGGTGTTCGGTCAAATTGCGGCACAGATTACATTGGCGCACGTTGTCCATCGCCGCCTGCAGCGCCTGGCTGAGCTGTATACCCGCCTGGCGCTCGCGCAGCAGCAGGTGCAGCGCCATCCGCTGAGCACTTTTGGGCCCGACGCCGGGCAGCACCTGCAGCGCTTCGATGAGCGTGTCAATCATGGACATGCGGCGGCCTTAAGCAAGCGGTTAAGACGGGAACCCGCCAAACGGCAGGTTTAATCCACCGGTCAGTTCAGCCATCTTCCCCGCTTGAGTCTGCTCCACCTTGCGCACGGTGGCGTTACAGGCGGCGGCAATCAGGTCTTCCAGAACTTCTTTGTCATCGGTGAGCAGATCCGCATCGATGTGCACCCGTTTCACTTCGTAGCGGCAATTCATGGTGATTTTCACCATGCCGGCACCACTTTCCCCCTGTACCTCTATTTTGGCCATTTCAGCCTGCGCATCCTGCAGCCGCGACTGCATCTGCTGCGCCTGTTTCATAATGTCGCCGATCCCTTTCAATACTTTCTCCTGGGTTACAGCGGGCGGATCTCTTCGACCCGGCCGTTAAATTCAGCCAGCAAGTTGGCCACGTTTGCGTCTTCCTGAATCTGCGCTTCAGCCTCCGCCTGCCTTTCCCTGGCCAGGCGCTCGCGGCGCTGGGCCGGGGTCTCCCGGGGCACCTCCCCGGTGCTGATATGCAGTTGCACAGGCTGGTCGAACAGCTCGCTCAGCGCCCTGGCCAGGTGCTGCTGCTGACTGGTGTTCAGCAGGGTATCGTGGCCCTGGTCCAGCACGATGGAGACCGCCGGCAACTCCATATTCAGCAGGTTGGCATGTTCCGCAATCATGCGGGTGACCCCGCCGACCGCCAGCTGTTCGGTAATTTCCGCCCAGCGTTCTGACATCTCGTCGATAACCGGCGCATCGGTTGATGTTGACGTTGATGCCGGTGCTGCTGTTGGAGTTGTTGGGGCATCTGCTATTGGGGCAACTGCTGTTGCAGCCTCTGCTGCGGTCGCCTCTGCTGTTGCGGCCTCTGTAGTGCCTGCCTCTGTTGTGGCTGCCTCTGTTGCGGCTGCCTCTGCTGTTGCATCCTGCGCCGGACTGGTGCCGCCCGCCGGCTCACTTTGTGTTTTGGCCGGCACCGCGGATTTGTCATCAGGGGCAAAAGACAACATGCGCAGCAGGGTCATTTCAAAACCGCTGCGCTCGTCCGGCGCAATGCTCAGATCCCGGTGGCCGATCAAGGCAATCTGGTAATAAAGCTGCAACTCTTCAGCACTGAAAGCCGCGGACACTTTGCCCAGCGCATCTTCCACCGCCAATTCATGCAGCGCTTCCAGCAGGCCCTGCAAGACGTCCGCAAAATCCGCGTTGCGCTCAGCCAGAGCGGCAGTGATT
This sequence comes from Pseudomonadales bacterium, assembly GCA_028279305.1. Taxonomy (GTDB): domain Bacteria; phylum Pseudomonadota; class Gammaproteobacteria; order Pseudomonadales; family Azotimanducaceae; genus UBA4421. The sequence continues at coordinate 11,146 of JANQOA010000140.1, read as the reverse complement.
TCCAGCAGACCAGCCGCGGAGCCTGCAGCCAGCGCGCCCAACAAACTGTCCACCTCATTGCGGCCCACTACACCCAGCATGCTGCTGACATCGTCCTGCAGCAGCTTGCCCTGACCGTAGGCAATCGCCTGGTCCGTGAGGCTCAGCGCATCACGCATGCTGCCGGCCGCGGCCCGGGCGACAACCTCCAACGCGCTTTGTTCAAATTCCACCGCTTCCGCCTGCAGCACTTCAGCCAGGTACTCGGCTATGTCCTGGCGGCTGAGATTTTTCAGCTGAAACTGCAGGCAGCGGGACAGCACCGTGACCGGCACTTTCTTCGGATCCGTTGTCGCCAACAGAAATTTTACGTGTTCGGGCGGCTCTTCCAGAGTCTTTAACAGGGCGTTGAAGCTGGCGGTGGACAGCATGTGCACCTCGTCGATGAGGTACACCTTGTAACGGCCCCGGGTCGGCAGGTACTGTGCGTTTTCCAGCAAATCCCGGGTGTCGTCAACGCCGGTACGTGACGCCGCGTCCACTTCTATCAGGTCGATGAAGCGGTTTTCACGCACCTCCACGCAAACTGAACACTCGCCGCAGGGACTGGCGCTGACCCCCTGTTCACAGTTCAGCGCCTTGGCCACAATACGCGCAATGGTGGTTTTACCCACACCCCGGGTACCCGTGAACAGATAGGCGTGATGCAGCCGGTTGTTGTCCAGCGCGTGCCGCAGGGCACGCACCACGTGCTCCTGGCCGACCAGGGCGTCAAAGCCGGCGGGTCTGAGTTTTCTGGCTAACACTTCATAGCTCATAGGGCTATTCTACCAAGCCATGAATCCAGGCGCTGAAAAATTGCGGCAAATGTTGCCGCCCTTTACCGTCATCGGCCATCGCGGCGCGGCCGGGCTGGCGCCGGAGAATACCCTGCTGAGTTTCCGTACCGCGCTGGAGCTGGGCTGTCCGATGCTGGAACTGGATGTTTACAGGCTTGCGGGTGCCGCCCCGGCTTTATGCGTGATCCATGACGAAACCCTGGACCGCACCACCAACCGCAGCGGGCCGGTAGCGGAATTGAGCGCGGAGTTGCTGACCCGGATTGATGCCGGCCAGGGCCAAGCAATCCCCACCCTGCACCAGGTGATAGAACTACTGAATGATTTCCGCCCTCACCCACAAGGCGGCGGACCGCTGTTAAACATCGAACTGAAGGGGCCTGAAACAGCCGCGCCGGTGGCTGCAACCCTGCGGCAGCACCCCGATTTGGCGGCGCTGGTGTCTTCTTTCGATCACAGTCAGCTGACTGATTTCCGCCGGCTGGACAGCACCACGCCGGTAGCCCCTCTATACAGCCGCTGGCGCAAAAACTGGCCGTCCACCGCCGCGCAACTGGGCGCCGCCGCCGTCAATCTCGCCGTCAGGATAGCCCGCCCGGAACGCATCCGCGCCATAGCGGCGGAGGGGTACAACGTATTTGTGTATACGGTGAACGATCCGGCCACCGCCCGGCAACTGCATGATGCCGGCGCCAGCGGCATTTTCACGGACCGGCCGGACCTAATGCAACGCTGGCTCGGAGCTACTGCAGCGCGTTCAGCTCCTTGTTGAGCGTGTACTTGTCGTCGGTCACAATCTTCTCCAACACCTCCACCCGCGCGCGTAATTCAGCCACTTCCGCTTCAAGCCCTTCAGCATCGCGGCTTTCCGCCTGCTTACGCTGGGTTTTCAGGTAGTTGTTAATCACCCCGGCGCCGACGCTGACCGTTACAATGATGACCACCATGGTGAATACGTCCATGCCTACCTCCGTAGTTGTTGAATCGAATCAGGTTACAGGCGATGAACTGCGCCCGCACCGTAAATCTGCTGCAACACCCAGGGTGTGCCGTTGTACAGCACCCTGGCAGCTCCAAGGATATTGACATCCAGCAACTCTGCAACCCATAGCTCCACCCGGCCGGCACCCTGTACATTCAGCTGTGTGGTCTGCGTCGCCAGGCCATCCGCCTGGTACCAGGACACGCCGGCCAGATCCACGCTTTGATGGCGCGCTTCACCGCTGACGCGGAACTGTTTGCCGCCGCGGCCGGTGACCACCAGGTCTTTCACCTGCAAACCGCGTACCGACATGCTGCCCGGGCCGTGACCTTCCAGCAGCAGATGTTCGGTGTGCAGGCCGGTAACAAGCACATCCACCGCACCCTGCACATATATCTCATCCAGATCTTCAGCCTGAACCTGCACGTGGGTGTGAGGGTCCGCCATGTGCCGGGTGTCGACGTACAGCACCCCGTCAACGCACTCGACCAGCACCCGGTCCGCCGCGTTGTTGCGGTTAACCCGCACCGGTGCCGCGATACCCTGGCTGAGCGCCAGCTGACCGCCGCCGAGAAAGTGCACTTTGCGGAACGGCTCCGTGGTCAGCAGCCGTTCATCAGCCGCAACCTGGGCCGCCAGGCAAAACACCAGCAGCGCCAGGCCCAACAAACCCATACGCAAACCGCCGGCTGCGCGGCTAACGGGCACCCTGAGGGTCCCCGTCTTTTTCTATGATGGTGAGCTGCTTCTGCAGTTCATACTGGTCTGAGGTTACAAAAGACTCCAGCCGCCGCAGGCGCAACTCCGCCTGGGTCATGTCCGCGGTGGTATTACGCAGGGTGCGGCGGGGAATAAACTGTTCCTCCCGCTGACCTCTGGGCTGCCTGCCCGGGTCACGTTCAGGAGTGCGGCTGCGCCGCCGCCCACGCGGCTGATCCTCCGCGTCGGGGTAATCGTACTCGTCTTCGGGGTGCGGCGTTTTATCCATAATAAAGTAAATAATCCAGTAAGCCGGGAACACAATCTGGGGTAAAAAGATCAACCCTGTAAGGGCACCCATACGCACTGCCCAGCTTTCAAAACCAAAGTAACGGGCAATGCCGCCGCAGACCCCGGCAATCTTTTTGTTGTGCCGGTCCATAACCAGGCGGCTGGAACGGGAGCGCCGCCGTTCGGCACGGTGGGACAAGCGGTGACGGTGGCGGTGGCGCCGGCGGCGGCGGGCCTGGCGGCGTTCCGACCCCGGGTCTGAAGACGCCCGCTTGAGCCGCAACTCCGCTTCCAGCCGCTTGCTGGTCTCGTCGATCAGGCTGGTGGCACGGTCCCCAAGATGGCCGGCGGTAGTGGAGACCAGATCCTGTACGGCTTTTTCAAAGCGCGCCATGGCCTCGGCAATTTCCCGGTTTTCCCCCGTCTGATCACCGCGAGGTGCTTGCCGGTTACTGTGTCGGGAGTTCTGCTCGTTCAATTTGATTCCTTATGCCAATGTACCGGTGCAGGGTGTAATCATGCTGCTCGGAATTTCAGTGATGTTCCCGCTTGCGCCAGTCGGGTGTCTGCTCGTCCAGAATGGCTTCCAGAGTGTCGATGCGTTCGAGCATGCGTTCAGCCTGTAAAGACAGTGTTTCAAGCTCCGCCCTTTCGTTTTCCGACAACGCGCTTTCGGTGCGCTGTTTATGCCGGTAATGCATCCACAGCCAGGCTGGCGCCACGATCACCATAAAGATGACGGTGGGGACAAAAAAGGCTACGACAATGCCGTCCATAAAGCTTCCTATTCAGTTGTCTGTAAGCGGTTACTGATTGGTGTTCTGATTTACACCGCTGACCGGTGCGGCGGGGCTGTCAGCCTGCTTGACCCGCGCCTTTAACTGGTTGAGCTGTTCATCCACATCGTCGTCGGACTCCAGTTCGGCAATCTCATCGGACAGACTCTTCTGACCCATGTCATAAGACTCGATCTGGCCTTCAAGGTCGTCAATCTTGTTCTCGTACAGTTCAAACCGCGCAATGGCGTCGTCAATATTATGATCACTGAGCGTGCGGCGCACACCCAAGCGGCTCTGGGCGGCTTTACCGCGCATGATAATGGCATTCTGCCGCGCCTTGGCATCCTTGATCTTGGCTTGCAGGGCGCCAACGTCTTCGTTCAGCTTGGCCAGCGTGCCCTCCACCGCCTGCAACTCCTCGGTCAGCGAGTCCACCGCCAGGCGCGCTTTATTGGCTTCAACCAATGCGCCCTTGGCCAGGTCGTCGCGGCCTTTACGCACGGCAATTTCCGCCTTGCGTTCCCACTCCTGGGCCTCCGCTTCCTGCCACGCACAACGGCGCTCCAATTCCTTGCGGTCCGCAATCGCCCGGGCGGAAGTGCTGCGTACTTCAACCAGCGCTTCTTCCATCTCCTGAATAATCAGACGCACCATCTTTTCCGGATCTTCGGCTTTGTCCAACAGCGCGTTGATATTGGAATTGATGATGTCAGTCATGCGAGAAAAAATACTCATCTTCGCACTAGCCTCCGTTACACGTTTATATTGGCAGGCACCAGCTGCCTGCTTTAAGGGTTACGGGCTTCATACCCGCGACTCACCCCTGTAATCCACAAACCGTGCCAATATCCAGAGATGCCGTAACCCTTTGATTTAGCTAGAAAACTATTCGCTGGCCAAAGCGTAGCCGTTCAGCATATAGTGCTTCTCACCATAAATTGGCGATATTGCTTACCAAAATTGCTTTCCGAAAATTGCTTTAGGGGCAAATGATGCGGCCGGAAATTGAGCGCATGCTGGGGGAATCCCCCGCCTTCCTGAAAACACTGGAGCAGGTCTCACTGGTGGCGCCGTTGGAAAAACCGGTGCTGATTGTCGGTGAACGCGGCACCGGCAAGGAACTGATCGCCTCGCGCCTGCATTTCCTGTCCAACCGCTGGGAAAGCCAGTACATCAAAATGAACTGCGCCGCCATTGCCGAGACCATTATGGAAAGCGAGTTGTTCGGGCATGATGCGGGCGCGTTTACCGGCGCCACCAAGACCCATCACGGCCGCTTTGAACGCGCCCACGGCGGCACCCTGTTCTTGGATGAATTAGCCACAACCTCCATGCTGGTACAGGAAAAACTGCTGCGCGTAATCGAATACGGAGAGTATGAACGCGTCGGCGGCAGCAAAACCCTGACCTGTGACGTGCGCCTGGTGGCGGCTACCAATCAGGATCTGCCGCAACTGGCGGCGGCGGGGAAATTCCGCGCGGATCTGCTGGACCGGCTGGCGTTTGATGTCCTCACCCTGCCGCCGCTGCGCGAACGCGAAGAAGACATACTGCTGCTGGCGGAACATTTTGCGGTAAACATGGCTAAAGAACTGGGCCGTGAGCTGTTTGCCGGGTTCAGCTCCGAGGTGCAGGAAGAAATGACGGCATACCGGTGGCCGGGCAATATCCGCGAACTGAAAAACGTCGTGGAACGTTGTGTATACCGCACAGACCCCGATGAAGTTGTCACCCAGATTGTATTTGACCCTTTTGCGTCACCGTTCCGGCCGCTGGCCGCGAACCCGGAAACGGCCGGCAGCCCATCGGACAACGGAGCCGCGGCCGCCGCCATCTTCCCCATGGACTTCAAGGAACACATCAAAGCGGCGGAAATCGACCTGATCGATCAAGCCATGGCACGCAACAAACACAACCAGCGCAAAGCCGCTGAAGACCTCGGCCTGACCTATCATCAATTCCGCGGCTACCTGAAAAAATACAACCTGGTGGGTGAAGGGGCAGAGTAGCCTCACAAATCCGCAACAAACGCCGTCCGCGACCGGCAAACGGCAGCCGGAAGTCAGCGCGGGGATCAGCGGGCGGTGAACCCGCCGTCAACCACCAATTCGGTGCCGGTAATAAAGCTCGCTTCATCCGACGCCAGGAACAGAACGGCGTTGGCCACTTCAACCGCCTGTCCCAGCCGCCCCAGGGGAATACTTTTTTCACGCATGGTGACCGCGCGCCCGCCGTATCTGGCCTTGTCCGCGTCCAGTATGGGTGTATCGATGGAGCCCGGATGCACGGAATTTGCACGCACCGGATATTTCCGCTGCGCACAGTACATGGCAACCGATTTGGTCAGGTTGCGCACGCCGGCTTTGGCAGCCCCGTAAGACGCATAGTTGGTTGTGCCAATCATGCCCGCCACCGAGGACAAGTTTACAATTGCACCCGCCGGGCTGTGCCGCAGCAGTGACAGGCCGTGTTTGCAGCCTAGCGCCACACTTTCCACTACCACTGAATGAATGTGCCGCCACTGCTCCAGGTCAAAATCCTCAATGGTGTCGTGGGGCGAAATACCCGCATTGTTAACCAGGATATCAAGGCCCTGATAGCGCTCACCGACGTGGTTGACAGCCGCGCTCCATGCCGCTTCGCTGCTGACATCCAACGCCACGAACTCACCCCCGGTTTCCGCCGCAACCGCAGCAGCCGCGTCCGCATTAATGTCCGCGATGATCACCCGCGCGCCTTCAGCGGCAAACAATTGCGCGGCCGCGCGGCCGATCCCGGAAGCGGCGCCGGTAACCAGTGCCGTCTTACCCGCTACTCTGCCTGTCACGCTCAAACCTCCTATCTGATGGTGCCTGCAGCGCGCAGCTGCTGCAGACTGGTTGGGTCGATGCCCAGCAGCCGGGTCAGAACTTCATCCGTATGCTGGCCGTGTCGAGGCGGCGGAGCGGCTGCCTGCAGGGCAGTATCGGTAAACTTGAAAGCAGAGCCCAACAGCTTCATCTCGCTGCCGTCAGCCGCGGTGACGGATTGCAGCATGTCCCTGGCCAATACCTCATCGGATTCAAGCGCTTTGTCCAGGGTCCGCACCCTGCCCGCGGGGAGGTGAGCGGCCCGTTGCAGCCAATGGTCAGCAGATTGTGTGGCGAGGATGCCGCGCACAATATCCATCAGCTCCGACCGGTTCCGGCGCCGGGATGCCGCAACCGCAAACTTCGGATTATCCGGCAATTCCGGCCGCTCAAGCACGTCTGCGCAAAACTGCCGAAACAAGCGGTCCGACGGCACTGCAACGTAGATGGGTTCGGTGGTGGTGGCAAACAATGCCGTGGGTGTAGCTTCGATGTGCGCGTTTCCGGCCCGGGATGGAAGCTCGCCGGTGACCAGCCAGGACAGGGCAAGGTTGCCCAATGCACCCACTGCCGTATCCAGCAGCGCCAGATCAAGATAGTCACCGCTGCCGGTGCCGGCACGCGATAACAGAGCGGCACATATTGACGTTGACGCATGCGCTGCCGTTAACGTGTCGATCATCGATAGACCTGTGCGCATCGGCGGCCCGTCCGCCTCTCCCGTCAGTTCCATCATGCCGGATTCAGCCTGCAATACCGGATCAAATCCGGGCCGGTCGGACATGGGCACGTTTGCGCCATAAGCGGAGATCGACACGTAAATAAGGCGCGGGAACTTCTGCCGCACCCGCTCATGATGTAAGCCAAACCGCTGCATCACACCCGGGCGGAAATTTTCCACCAGGACATCACATTCACCCGCCAGCCGCAGCGCAATCGCGCGGCCTTCAGGCGCTTTCAAATCCAGTGCAACGCTTTTTTTGCTGCGGTTAAAGGCCATAAAAAACGGACTGATGTCCGGCTTGCCCTCCGCATCAAATCCACGCACCTCATCACCGGTGGTTACGTTTTCGATCTTTATGACCTCCGCGCCCAGGTCCGCCAACTGCTGGGTGCACAGAGGCCCGGCAATCACCCGGGTGAAATCGAGAACGCGAACCCCGGCCAGGGGAGGTTTGTGCAACGGCAACGCTTAGTCAGCCCGGTCTAAACGCTGAATGTAGTGCGCCAGGTTTTGATGCAGGTGAGCAATTGCAGCTTCAAAATAACCAAACGTGAAATGCGTATTGGCTTTGGAACGGATGGCTTGCTGAATGCCGAGGATCATATCCGCATCTTCCTGATTGCCGGTTTCCGCCAGAAATCTTGCGTCTTTGGCAATCTTCTGCCGGTCGGCTTCCGAAACTTCCTGCTTCGTCACCCCGGGCTGGTGCGGGGTCAGACGGTAAGTATGGAAACGGGTGCGAAACGGCGATTCCGGTTCGGCAAAGGTTATTGCGGTGTGGTCCGCCAACCGCGATACCGATGTGAACGGGAAAACCCGGTTCACCAGCGTCACCATACGATCAAGCACCCGCTCTTGCGGTGGAACATCCCGCAATTGCTCGATTCTGCGGAACGGGAAGCAGACCCTGGAATTGGGACCCTGGGTTTCAATCACGTTCAGGTTGTCATAACCAAACGGGTAAAATGTTTTTTCATGTGTGGGCTTAATGTGGTAACCCTCAAGCGTGCCTTCCGCCTGCAGTTTCCAGTTCATTTCAGACACCGATTCTTCGACATCGATGATGACCTGGTCCGCATGCACCAGTTCAGGCAACGATTCCAGCGCGCCGCGCCCGACAGGCTCATCCTGGGTGACAAACACCAGACCGGAATGCACCTCAACCCCGTGCAGCGCCACCAGCCCGTGCTCTTCCTTGTTAAGGTCAGGAAAACCGTAATCATGGGGAATGTATTCAAGCCGGCCGTCGAGGCGGTAGGCCCAGGCATGGTAGGGACACTTGAAAACTTTTGCACAGCCCGACCCTTCCGCCACCTGCATGCCGCGATGGCGGCAGGCGTTCCGGAAAGCCCTGATCTCCCCATCCGCGCCGCGGACCACTACAACCGGGGTACCCGCCATTTGCCGGGCAACGTACGAGCCGGCTTGGGGCAACGCCGCCAGCGGACAAAATGGGGTCGGCAGCCGCCGCATGAGTTCCAGTTCCTGACCAAAACGCTGCTCCGATATGTAGTTTTCAACGGGCTCGCGCCAGATCACCTCTTCGATATCTGTCGAGTTGTTGTCCAGATGGGACAAAATCCGATCCGCCAGTTCAACGTCAGTCATCATGGTTGTTACCCCCTGTCGCTGTTATCCCTGTTTGCTGTTTCAAAACTGTTATCAGCCGAACACGTACGGCGCTAACGATTCCTGCGCCTCGGTCCGAATCTCATGCCACCTGGCGCCGCCCCCGTAATAGGCGAGGCTGCCGGGTTCCGCTGTACCATCGCCATTGTAGTAAGAATAACAATCGCGCAGCGGTCTGGATTGAAGATCAACTTCGCGGCAATGGGCCGCGTATTCATCCTCCGAGCGCTTGCTGATGTCCACTGTTTGCAGGCCTTTGTCACGCATGGTGGTGAGCATCCAGGTGACGTAGTTTGCGTGCATTTCACAAACCCGGGTGAAGTTGAACTGCCCGCCGCCGCCCTGCGGACCGGTCATGATCAACAGGTTGGGGAAACCATGACTGTGCATACCCAGAAACGTACGCGTGCCCTCACGTTGCCACTTATCTTTTAAGCTGACGCCGTCCACCCCCGTCACCATATTGAAGGTGGATGTTGCCATCCACTGAAACCCGGTTGCGTAAATCAGAACGTCCAACGGGTATTCAACCCCGTCGTGCACAACCCCATGCGTGTTGATCCTGCTCACGCCCCGGGGCGCGGTATCAATCAGGTGCACGTGGGGTTGATTAAACGTGGGCAGGTATTCGTCGTGGAACGTCGGCCGTTTGCAGCCGTAGGCATAGTAGGGTTTCAGTGCCTGCGCGGTTGTTTTGTCCTGCACAACCGCATCCACCCGCAATCTGATCTGTTCCATGATCCGGAAGTTGGTATTCAACTGCTTTTTGATGAGTTCGTCCGGCGGCAACGGCGCGGCATGTTTTTTTGGCGGCGAGATATGCTCAATCCTGCCGGCCAGAAAGTCATCGTTTGCCTTCAGCGCCGTGCGCCCTGCTGAAATAGTGGCCAGCCGTTCCCGCCGGGCTACCGCCCATCCCGGTTCATTACGCCAGACTGCCGCTTCTTCTTCGGTGGTGGCGCGTTGATCGCGCACGTCAATGGTAGAAGGTGTGCGCTGAAATACGTATAGCTCTTTCACCACCTTGGCAATCTCCGGCACCACCTGCACCGCGGTGGCGCCTGTACCAATGATGCCAACGCGTTTGTCTTTCAGGTCCACGTGATAATTCCACCTCGAGGTATGAAACGCATCCCCCTGATAGGATTCCATGCCTTCGATGCGGGCCAGCTTGGGTGTTGTCAGAATGCCATTGGCAAGCACCACAAATTTCGCCCGCATGGCATCACCACGATCGGTGATCACAGTCCACCGCTCGGCTTTTGCGTCCCAACTGGTTTTTTCCACCGTGGTATGGAACAGGCAGCGGTCATAAAACCCGAATTTGCGCGCCATGCTCTGACAGTACTCGAGAATCTCAAACCCGGATGCAAACTTCATGGTGGGGATGTATTCCATCTCTTCCAGCAAAGGCAGGTAACTGTAAGATTCCACATCACAGGCGATGCCCGGATAGCGGTTCCAGTACCACGTGCCGCCCACGTCGCCGCCTTTTTCACAGAAGCGTACATCGGTGAAACCGGCCTGCTGCAAGCGGTACCACAGCAACAGCCCGGCAAAACCGGCGCCCACCACCAGGACCTCACATTGGTCATCCAGCGGCTCCCGCGGCACGGGAGTTTCCGAATAAACATCCTCCAGATACTTTGCGAACTCACCTTCCATGGCCATGTAGTCGGCTGCGCCTTTCCGGGACTCGCTGTACTGCCGGTACTTCGCCTGTTCCTCAGCATTGAACGCCGCGCCCGCCGGCGGCTCGGGTAAGGTCTTTAAAGATTCATCGGTCACCACTGCGTAACCCTGACCGGCAATCTTCTCAGTCGCCTTCGCCGCCCGGGTGTTAAAGGATTTCAGACCTGTTACCGGATCAATGTTTATGGCAGCCATGCAGACTTCTACTTCCCTTAAATAGCGTCTCAATGCCCGGCCGGGATTTAGAAATCAATGGCGGAGGACACAGAGACAAACTGAACCATTATGACTCGAATTGCGGGCGGCAAGAAATCCAGGTTCGGGGGTAGTCCCCAGCCTATTCTAAGTTACAATACCGCCCCCGCGGAGAGGTGGCCGAGTGGTCGAAGGCGCTCCCCTGCTAAGGGAGTATAGGTAACCCCTATCGAGGGTTCGAATCCCTCCCTCTCCGCCATCAATAAAAAATGGGGCTGATTGCCCCATTTTTTATTGACGCAGGAGAGGGCGGACTTGGTTCAGCCCTCTCGGGTTCGACTGCGCAGCCGCCATAAGCGGCGAAGCGAACGAGCACGGCGCAAAGCGCCGCGCGCAGCCCGAAGGGTGAGGACCGCGCGAATAGCGCGGTCCGAATAATTCCTCCCCCCCTCCACCAGTCCGTTCCGGACTTTCCTCTCCGCCACTCC
>JANQOA010000114.1 GCA_028279305.1 Pseudomonadales bacterium | reverse complement strand
GATCAAGGCGCGGCTGAGCGCAAACGCGGCCACTAAGGTCAGCAACGGCCCACGCATATCCTGGAGCGGCAAATTGTGTGTAGAATTCAGCAGTTGTCTCCTGATGTTGCATACCCGTGCTGAACAGTTCACTCGAACCGACAATCACCGCCAAGCCGCGCTCGCTGACGGACGCAATGATCAGCATTGTGGCGCCAGTGTACAACGAGTCAGCCAATATCGACGCGTTCCTGGCCACCTTGTTACCCATCCTGCGGGGCTGCGGCTGCGCCTTCGAAGTGCTGTGCGTAGACGACGGCAGCAGTGACGATTCCGCCCAGCGAATCCGCACGCAGATGGCTGCTGAGCCATGCATCAAGCTGTTGTCGCTGACCCGCAACTTCGGCAAAGAGCGCGCCCTGGCTGCCGGCATCGACCACGCCAAGGGTGACGCGGTGATCCCTATCGACGCCGACCTGCAGGATCCGCCGGAGCTTATACCCGACATGCTGGACAAATGGTTGGAGGGTTACGACATGGTGGTGGCCATCCGCTCGACCAGGACCGGCGACTCCAACCTGAAGCGCCAGTCCGCCCGCGGTTTCTACAAAGTCATGAACAGGTTGAGTGAAGTACACGTACCACCCAATGCCGGGGATTTCAGGCTGATCGACCGGCGGGTGGTGGATACGCTGAAAGGTTTGCCTGAGCGCACCCGTTTCCACAAGGGCCTGTACGCCTGGCTGGGATACGATACCTGCCAACTCTACTTCGACCGGCCCGACCGCCATGAGGGCCGCTCCAGCTGGAACTACTGGCGCTTGTGGAATTACGCCCTGGACGGCATTTTTTCCTTTTCCACCGCGCCGTTAAGGTTGTGGAGCTATGTCGGCGGCACCACTGCCCTGCTGGGATTCCTGTACGCCATCTATACGATGCTGCGCACCCTCATCTACGGCACGGATCTGCCCGGGTACGCCTCCCTGCTGGTGCTGATACTGGTGCTCAACGGTTTGTGCATGATTGGCGTGGGGATTATCGGCGAGTATATCGGACGCATATTCGCCGAAGTCAAACAGCGGCCCACTTACCTGGTGGATCACCTGGAACAGGGAGGTACGCACCAGGCGGAGGATGGCAAAACTGAATGAACTGAAACGGTTGTTCAGGTTTGGCGGGGTTGGGCTCGCCGCCACCGCAGTGCATGGGCTTGTTTACATGGCGGCATCTTCCCTGACGCAGCTGTTCTCCCCGCTGCAGGCTAATACCCTGGCATTTCTGGTTGCGGTGGGCGTTTCCTACCTGGGCCACAGCAACTGGACATTTAAGGACCGTAGCGGCAGCGCCCCTTACCAGTTACCCAAATGGTTACTGCTGTCGGTGCTGGGTTACCTGTTGAACAGCGCCGGGGTTTACGTCCTGGTAGAGGTTTACCGGCAGCATTACGCCGCCGGTCTGGTGCCCATACTGCTGGTTACCCCCCTTATCACCTACTGGCTGGCCGGCCGCGCGGTATTTACCCGCGCCAGCAAACCGTAGAAGGAAACCCTGTCAGGACACTTAGGACTACGCGCCGGCCTCCACCCGGCGCTGCCGCAGGTGGTCCGCGATATACCCGGCATCCTCCCCCACCCCCCAGAAGAAGGATGAGCGCGCGTTATACAGAAACGCCAGGCCGAGGAAATACAAACCCGGCACCGTGCTGACGCCCCGTTGCTGTACCGGCATCCCATCGTCTTCATATTCCCCGCAATGTACCCAGGAGAAGTCCACGCGGTAGCCTGTGGCCCAGATCACCGACGAAATGCCGGCCTGGTGCATATCCAACTCCAGCGGCGGCGGCTGCGGCAGAGGGCCGGGTGCCGGCGGCGGCGCGGGCGGTTCGCCGTCAGCTTCACCTCTGGCCGCCAGCACCGTTTCTACACCGTTGACAAACTCGTTGTAAGCTTCGTCAGCCGCGGCAATATCCGCCAGCAGTTTGTCCCCCAGCCGCAGCTTGCCTTCATGCACACCTTCCAGCCTGCCGAGCAGATGAGCACCCTGGGCAACCAGGCGCCGCAGATCAACTTCGTAACCGCCATCCACCCCGGTCAGCAAAGGCGAATGGTCGCTGGGGTCGCGGTCCGCTGACGGTTGACTGATCAGTTCGAGTTGCTCCAGCCAATCCATGATGTCGCGGCCGCGGTAGCGCCGCGGCACCCGCTTGTGTTTGCCCACACACAGCCACACCTGCCGCCCGGCGGCCAGCAGATCTTCCGCAATCTGCACCCCCGAGCCTCCCGCGCCCACAACCAGCACGCCGCCCGGCGGCAAAGCCGCGGCGTTGGTGAAACTGCTGGCGGGCAGTTGCACAATGTGTTGCGGAAGCTGCGTACTGACGGGCGGAATCAGCGTATGCTGATAAGGTCCGGTGGCTAACACCACATTGCCCGCCAGCAGCTCAGCGCCGCCGGCCTGCAGCTTAAACCCGCCGTCGGCGGCCTGCCGCAGCGAGCGCACATTCACGCCGCAGCGCAGCGGCGCCCGGATGTACTGAGCATAGCGCTCGACAACATCGACAACGCCTTTGTGGTCCATGAACCCTTCCGGGTCTTCACCGTTGTAATCAAAACCCGGTAATCTGACGTAGCGGTTGGGGAACTGAAAGCGCAACGAATCCCAGCGTTCGCTGCGCCAACGCTCCGCCACCCGTCCGCGCTCCAGCACAACATGGGGTATGTCGTAGCGCGACAGGTAGTAACTCATGCACAGGCCAGCCTGGCCGCCACCCACCACTACCGTATCAACTTTGCTGGCCGTCACCGGGGTTCCGTTGAGGAAGGGATGGCGGGTACGGATTTTAAATACGCACCAATGGCGGCCCGGTCGGCAGCCGGCAGCCTGGCCATGTTTTCCTGCACCTCCACCATGGAACCGCCGAAGGAGTCGTAGTCGGGATCAAAACCCATTTCCAGAGAAAAAGCGATGTCGTCCGCGGTCCAGGCGGCAATACCATCCGCGTGGGGGGTTATGTTTGGAATGCGTCCTTCCGGCTCGCCATCGGCGGACAGCTCCAACGAAGGTGCACCCGCCAGAAACCGGCCGCTGATGGGGCCACCCAGCGCATTGCGCGGGGTATGGCAAAAACCGCAGTGTCCCGGCCCCCGCACCAGGTACTCACCGCGCTGTAATATCTCATCCCCCGCCCCGGTTAAATCCCGGCCGTCCAGATACAGGGCTTTCCAGAAACCAATACCGCGCCGCACACTGTAAGGGAAGCCGATTTCGCTGGGCTCCGCTGTCGCGGCAACCGCCGGCAACGTCTGCAGAAAGCCGTATAAATCCAGCAGATCCGTCACCGTCATATGCTGATAGTAGTCGTAGGGAAACGCCGGGTAGTAATGCTGCCCCTGCGGGGACACCCCGAAGCGCATGGCGCGGACAAAATCCACGTCCGTCCACTTACCGATGCCGGCTTCCGGGTGGGGTGATATGTTAGGTACCCGGAACAAACCGAATGGGGTAGGTAATTCCAGTCCGCCGGCCAGGCGCAGGCGCTGCTCGTCTTCACTGTCCGGGGCGGCGTGGCAGGATGCACAGCCGCCGGCCCAGAACATCAGCTGCCCGTTAGCCAGGTCCGGAGTATGCGCCGCCGGCAACCCGGCAACGCTCATTTGCGGTGCGGTTACCCAATACAGCACGCCGGCGGCGGCAGCCGCCAGCAACAATACAACCGACCAGCGCCGACTCACCGGCACCGTCTCAGCGGTTAGTCTTCGGGTACGCGGTAACTTTCGTGGCAACCCTGGCAGGCCCCGCCCAGGGCCCGCATATTGGCACGCAGAGCATCCAGACCATTGCCGGCGTTGGCCGCCATGTCCGCAGCCGCCGTGCGCAGGGCCTGGGCTTTTTCACCAACGTCAGAGCCTTCCGCCCAGGCTTCGGCTTTAGCGCGGGTGATACCTTCCAGCCCTGCCGCGCTGGCGTCAGAACCGGGCGGCCACATGGCGCGGTTGTCCATCTGCGTAGCCAGCACAAGGTTGTCAGCGGCTATTTTAGCCATCTCCGCATCATAGGGTATTTTGGCGCGGGCCATGGCGCCCAGGGTGCCGATGTTAAAGCCGTAGATGTTCATGAAAGACTGCCGCGCTTTGATTTGTGCCGCAAACGGTGCTTCTTCCTCCGCAACCACCGGCGTAAACACCAGCCCGAGTAACGCGGCCATGATTATCTTCTTCATTAAGTGCCCCCTGAACAATTAACCGTGAATGTCACCCCCATCATATATAAAGTACCGGCCAGCGCTAGCCCCCTTCAGTCGCGCCGGTTGTGATAGTGCACCTTGCGGCCTTTGAACGGCACCTGCGCAGATTCGTCATAACGGGAACCAGGCGTTTGCTGTTCAAACAAAGGCGCCCAGCAGCCGCGCGCGGCAAGCGTACTCTGCAGCGACGCCTGCTGCCCTTCAGGTACTTCCCGGGCTCGCGCCTGCAGTTGCTCCAGGCACCACACCCGGTATTGGGATACCGGCATGGAAGGATACTGCACGCCCTGAATGACCGGCCTGAAGAACTGTAAACCCTGCTGCCAGGCCACCGCGTTGGCATTCAGATACGGCAAATAGCCGCTGCCCGCGTCTTCCAGCATACCGTGGAGGTCTGCAGGCAACCCGCTGACCAGTTCTCCGCGCGTGGCCGATGCGCGCGCATTCCATAAACGCGCCTGCCAGGCGAACACCCCGGGCGCACGCAGCCGCATAATGTCGGAGGCTGTCGGGTCCTGAGAGAAGTGCCGGAACATCGGCGCAAACAAACCGAAGTCCGCCAGGGTCGGCCGTTCCCCCAACAAATACGGCCGCGACGCAAACACACCCTCCAACCGGTCCAGCGTATTCAGGTAAATCGATTCCACGTGCGCCCAACTGTCAGCGTCCACCCCATCCCGCTTCACGTACTCCACATGCTGGCGGCGCCGTATAAACGCGCGCTTGAGAAACCCCGGCAGCGGTTCATCAGCCATTAACTCGTCGACAATCTTCCGCGACAGCAACTCGCGGTCTTGCTTGTAGCTCCACCGGTAATGCATGGCCGGCCGCCACAACCACTCTTCGCTATAGTCCTCAAGCAGTTGGCAGATAAACCGCAGCACCGGGTCCTGCGGCAACACCGGCGGCTCGGGAAACTGCGTTTCAAACCAGGCGATCATCGGCGTGGTGTCGGTCATGAAACGGCCGTCGGGCAACTGCACCGCCGGCATCTGGGAGGCGCCCGTTTTGTCTTTCAACATGCCCATCAAACGCCGGTTCAGCACAACAAACTGGTGCGGGATCTCCTTGTACCTGAAGTACGCTTCCATCTTCCCCGTGTAGTAGGAAATCCTGCAGCCATAGAGTTTAATCTCAGACATACCCGAAGCCCGCCTCAGAACAGCGAATAATGCTGCCCGCCGTCAATCACAATGTTCTGCCCGACTATAAAGCGTGACAAGGGGCTGCACAGTAGTGCCGCCATCGGCGCCATGTCCGCCGCATCCGCAATAAACCCGGCGGGAATCTTGTTATGCTCCTGAAAGTGAGCCCTGACCACCTGCGGGTCCGGCTGCAGGCCGAACGCCTGTGCATAGACTTCCATCAGCTCGCTGGCGCCTTCGGTCTGAAACATACCGGGCAGAATATTGTTGATGTTGACACCGTACTGGGCCACCTCGCGGGAGACGCCGGCGGTATAGTTCACCAGCGCGGAACGCGCCGGACCGGACATCAGCCGCCAGATCATCGGATTCTTGGCGGAAAAGGTGGCGATATTCACAATGCGCCCCCAGCCTTTGTCTTTCATTACCGGAATGTAGCGCCGCATGATTTCTATCGGGCCGATCAACGCTGTGTCGATGGAGTCCCGCCAGTTTTCAGGAGTCAGTTCCAGGAAATTTCCATTCGGCGGCGGCGGCTTGATGGTAATGGACAGGATGTCGGGGTCCGGGCACGCCGCAAACAGCGCCTGCCGGCCCTCTTCCGTGGATGAGTCCGCCACTACCGGCGTAACCGAAGTGTTGTACTTCTGCGCAATTTCTTCAGCTGCCTTCAACAGGCGCTCTTTACGCCGGGCTGTGATGTAAAGCTCTACCCCTGCTTCCGCCAGCCGCTCCGCGGTAGCCCTGCCCATGCCCGCGCTGCCGCCGGCCATTATCGCTTTTTTTCCGGATATCTGCAGATCCATGTTTATGCTCCTGTTGTTAACGTTGCAGGCCAAACTGATCGAGGCGCCAGCGCAGCGTCTCGATTCTGTCCTGGCCAAAAAAAGGTTCACCCCGGACAACCATGGTGGGTACGCCCCAGTGGCCGGCCGCTTCCAGATTCTGGTGGTTCTCCTCGATCTCAGCGAGGTGATCGCCGTCGGTTACCGCTGCTTCCATGTCAGCCAGTTGCAGCCCCGCATCAGCGGCTGCGTTGGCAAGGTGGTCGCCCAGGTGCCAGTTTTCGGTGCCGCCCATGATCAGCTTTGAAACCGCGGCGGCAAATTCCAAGCCCCGGCCGCGCCGCTGGGCTTCCACCCCCAGAGTGCACAGGCGGTAGATGTAAGGCTGCTCCTCCGCCACTGCAAACGTCTGCAGGTCCTGCACCACCGGGTCCGGTTTTGCCGGAAAGACCAGCGGTACACCGAGGTATTCACTGCGGCGCAGGCTGTCCATGACTATGTAGCGGGCCGGTTTCTGGTTTGCGGGGTCGAATACCGACGCTTTGTTCCTCACCGCCAACGGCAGAACCACCCGCAACTGCACGCTGACATCATAGTCCTGCCCCAGCCGCAGCAGATCCGGAATAGCCAGATATGAGTACGGGCTTCGAAAGGACCAGTAGGTGTCGATGTTTTCGCTCATTCTCTCCTCCACACGTGGATATCGCCATGGCGTTATGCGGGAAGAAAGGTACCGGCTCAGCGCGCCCTCCAGAAGCGTACAACCGGCCAAATACTATGCAAATGTGGCCAAATCAGGCCTGCCTGCTGCGCACCGCCGACGGCGGACGGCCGCCCCAACGCTTGAACGCCCGGCCGAAGTCGGAGGCGTTGTTAAACCCCAGTTCATAGGCAATGGAGGCCACCGGCGCGGCAGACTCCCGCAGCAGCTTCAACGCCATTTTCAGGCGGATGCCGTCCAGAAGCTGCTGATAAGTTGTCCCCGCGTCAGCCAGTTTTCTGCGCAGGCCGCGGGATGAGACGCCCAATTGCCGTGCTGCTTCGTCCAGTTTAGGCGGTGCCGCAATCTGATCTATCAGCAGCGCCCTGACGGCGCCGACAAAGCTCATCTCAGCTTCCGCCTCCTGTAACTGACGGTCACTCATTTCTATCAGCAGCCGCACGGTCTGCGGATCAGCCTGGCGCATGGGCTGGTCGAGCAGGTCACGGTCAAAATAGACCCGCGTCTTCGCACACGAAAACGACATGTCAAATGGAAACAGCTCCGCCACCTTATCGAACCCGGCGGGCGCGGGGATGTCCAGTTCCACCCGCTGCACCAGATGCCTGCCCCGCAGAACATCAGCGAAAAAACCATCCAGAAACAGCGCAAAAGAAGACATCGCAAAGTAAATGACGCTGCGGTGTTCCAGATGCACTTCAATTTCCATCAGCGGATGGTTCTTCTGCTCGAAGGATTGAATCGAAAACACCCGGGTCACAATCTTGAAATAGCGGCAGATCATGTGCAGGGCTTTGGCAATCTGCCCGCTGTTGGCAACCGCCAGCAGCGCAAAATTGCCGGTCACTGCTTCCTGCTGACGGTTCATGACCAGCGCAAAATGCGGGTCGCCGGTGAGCTCCAGCACGCGCAGGATAAACCGCTCGTGCTGCTCGATGCTCAGCCGATACGTTTCATCATGCAGGTCCTGCGCACTAAAGTTCAGCCCCGCGAACAGCTTATCTTCATCAATACCCTGTTCCAGCAGCACCAGATATACAAACCTGGGGTAAGACGGCAGCAATATGGGTTCAACCCGGGTGTAGAGTTCGCCGCCCATGACAAGCTAACGCGTCACATCCGCCCAAGGCGGCCGGTCTTCTTCACCGCCAAAAAAGTCCGGATCCAAAAACACCTTGTAGGTCGCGATATGCACATTTTCACCTCTGGGCGCATCAGCCAGGGCGCGGCGCAGCGTCTGTACCACTTCAGGCCGGCCGGCCGCAAGATTGTGCCGCTCGGTTGGATCGTTGGAAAGATCGTACAGCTCGGGCGCTTCCCCGCCGCTAATCAGTTTCCACGGCCAGCGGTAGAAAGCCTCTTCCCCGCCCTGGCCAACCGTCACATAGTCGGGCACCTCAACCGCCGCGTCTCCCTGAATGGCAGGCCATTGGTCCGCGCCGTCAAACCCTTTCGAGGTTTGCAGCCCGGCGGCGCTCAACAAGGTAGGTAACACATCCTGCACGGTAATCATCTGCGCCACCTCCGCCGCCGCCAACCGGCCGCGCCAATACACCAGCGACGGCACCCGCGCGCCGCCCTCGTAGACCGAACCTTTGCCGTACCTCAGCGGTTCATTGCTGGCGCCGCCTTCCAGGGTGTTTACACGGATAAATTCCAGCATGGTGACGGGTAGAGGTTTGCCGAACCAATCCTGCAACCTTTGCGACAGGTCGCGCAATCCGTCAAACCCGGCCTGGGGGTTCAGACCGCCGTTATCGCTCATGAACCAGATCAGGGTATTGTCCAGCACACCTTCAGCCTGCAGCACGTCAACAAGACGGCCGATAGCGGCATCCAGTTCCCAGACCATGGCCGCGTGCATCTGCCGGTAGGGGTTTTCCAGATCCTGAAAACGGGCGACGGTTTCTTCAGGCGCTTCGTTGGGCAGGTGCGGCGCATTAAAGCTGGCATACAACAAAAAAGGCCGTTGCGCATCGCGGTCTTTGATCAGCCGTACTGCTTCATCCGCCAGCAGCCGGGTACTGTAGCCTTCTTCGCGCACGGTGCTGCCGTTTCGCTGCCAGTCGAGGCCGCCGCCGTGCACATGATCCCAGTATCCTATGCCGCCGGTGACGTGGCCGTAGAAGTGGTCGAAACCCCGTGCGTTAGGTTGGTACGCACGGCTGGCATGCCCCAGGTGCCATTTGCCCGTCATGAACGTCTGATAACCGGCCTGCTTGAAGCGGTCAGCCAGGGTCAACTCCTGCAACGGCAACCCCGCCACGCTGTTTTTTGCAAACTGACGGTAAACGCCGAGGCGCATGGGGGACTTACCGGTCATCAGCGCCGCCCGGGTGGGGCTGCAGGTGGGCTGGGCATGAAACTGCTGCAATACCACCCCCGCGCCCGCCAGGGCATCCAGTCTGGGCGTACTGATCTCGCTGCCGTGATAGCCCACATCATTCCAGCCGAGGTCGTCCGCCAGCACAATGACCACGTTGGGCGGCGCAGCCCAACAGACGCTGCACCAGCCCAGCAACAGACCGGAAAGGAATCTCAATACACGCAGCACAATATCCACCCATTCATTCAATTAACGCCAAATCGGCTTTTTTCGAAAACGACCGGGATAGATTAAACCCAGGCACGAGCCGCCGTCCAACCGCAGCTTCCGGCCGGATATCAACCCGCCTGGGCGGTTTGCCTAACCGGAAAATATGATGCAATGTCCGGCAACTGCGTCACCCTGGAGACCGCACCATGCCAGCCAAAGTCCTGATCACCCTGGCTACCCTGTTCTACGGCATCGCCCCACTGTTTGCAGACCTGAACGCGACACATGTTTTTCATCCGGAATGGACACCCCATTCCAGGCTGCACATGGTCTGGCTGCTGGGTACTAACAGTTCCATTGCGCTGCTGTCCCTTTATCTGCTGTGGGGCAGAGCCCAGGTTGTGCTGTCCGCCGTTCTGGGTATCTGTGTCATGCTGGGGTTCTGGATCGCGGTGCTTTTCCGCGGTTTTTACAACGGCGCCCTGACGGATGTCGGCGGGGTGAACGCCACGGTGATGGGTTTTGAGGCCAATTCATTTGCGTTTTCCCTGGTGCTGCTGCTCCTGCTGGCGGGTTTATATATAGGCAGCAGGAGTACCCGGGAGACAGGCATTTAAGAACCGCTCAACCGTCCGCCTGGCGGATGGATTCCAGTATGTAAGCGGTGCCCAACCCGAACAGGATAAAGCCGTTAGCGGCTATAAAACCGGAAAGCAGGCGCCAGGCGTCGGGCAGAATGACGTCGCCAAATCCCAGCGTGGTAAACGCCACCAGGGAAAAATACAGCGCCGGTTCCAGCGCCTGAAAGAGGCCGATGCCCCAAAACAGGAACGCCCACAACCACGTTGATATGGTTGTGACCAGCACCATCGCGGCGGTTGATCCGAGTAAAGACTTGATCAGGCGCCGCGGCGTACGTACCGGCTCACTGATCAGCCAGGCGTCCATTAAGCGCTCCGCAACCGCAATTAGAACAGTGGCGATGACTACTGTGAGCAGTATCATCAGCGTTCCCAGAGAAATTTGCACAATCATCCTGTTATCCTAAACAGCCGGGCAGCTAAGGGAAACTCTAGGTGCTTTGCCGCCGCAACGGGACCTGCAAGGCAAAGCACGGGCTGCCTGCATACCCCGCTATCAACTCCCGATCCTGCCGGATCTTCTCGCGCAGAAACGCCATGAAGACCCGAACCTTCCGGTTACGCATCACACTGCGGTGGGCCAACAGCCAAATCTGCAAAGCAAGCTCCGGATCCGGGGCGCGCAGGCAAAGGAAGCGGTCGTCCCGGGCTACGCCGTAGCACGCCAGATGGCCGACCCCAACCCCATTTCTGACCGCCTGCGCCATGCCATAAGGTGTACTTACGCGCATGACCACACGGCAGCCCGGCACGTGCCGGTGCAACCACCAGTCGGTTAAACCGTCCGTCCATGCTATCCACGGCAATTCAGCCAGCGGTGTCTGATCGGGGTGCGCGCTGAGCAACTCCGATGTACCAAAAACGCCTACCGCGTGTTCCGCCACCTGTTGGCCGATGTAAGATTCCATTGGACTGTTGGTTGCCCGCAGCACAACGTCCGCCTCACCACGGGCCAGATTTGCGAAGTCCTGACTGAGTACCAAATGAATCTCAATTTCCGGATATAGCTGTGTAAATTCACCCAGGTAACCCATCAGGTTTACCGCCGTTGCATCCACTGTCTGAAAGCGGATAACCCCCGCTATCGAGCCTTGCGCGCTGGAAGTATTCTGTGCCACCAGAGCGGCGCCGGCCATGCTGGCCGCCTGATCAGCAATGGCTTCCCCCGCTTTGGTCAATGAAACCCCGCCGGGCGTGCGCAAAAACAGGGTCACCCCCAGATCCGCCTCGAGTTGGGTCATGCGCCTGGAAATGGAACTATGATCCATTTTCAGCGCTTTTCCGGCCTTGGAGAAAGAACCCTGGCGGGCGCAGGCGTCGAGGATTCTCATATCATCCCAATTCATGTTGTGCATTTTTGCACAACCGTTGTGTGATGTCGCTTATTCCACCCGTTCACATTCTACGGGATAAATAGGTTCCACCTGATCCAGGACATGTTATGAAAAAGTTTTTTGCACTGACCGCACTGTTGTTGAGTGCCAATGTATGCATGCCAGCCGCAGCGCAAACTCACCTTACCGTTGGATTGCTGGACCTCAGCCCCGAAAAGCAGCAGCTTTTCCGGCAAACCCTGGCGCAACTCAAAAACAAAATCAGCGGGCACCAGTGTGCGCTTGTCCACACCGGCGAAGCCGGCGCCTCAAACGGCAACCTGTTAGACGCCAGCTACACCCACTATCTGCTCATTCAATGTACTCACCCGCTCCTCAGCAACACCCGGAACCTGGAGGTGTTCCGCAACCTCAAGACCCTGTCACAATCCTTTGCGCTGCTGGAAGGCCGGTCCGACAACCCGTTTGCAGCCCCCGGAGACGGCGGTGAGCGCCTGTATGTGCTCAAAATCGGCCGCTACAACAACAGCAATCCCGAGCAACGGCAGGTAGACCTGGCCGCCGCTAACCGGCTGGCCGCGCAGCGTTCACCCACTTTTCATAACACCGCCTTCTACTACGTGGACACCGCTGTTGGCATGGAACGTCCGGATGAAGTGACAATCCTGTACTACAACAGCGCCGAAGCGGCACGTACGTTCAGAAACAAAAACCGCGACGTCCTGAGCCGCATTGCTCAGTTCAACAAAGACCATCTGGTGAGTTTCAGCTATGTAAACATCCCCCCAGCCCGGTAACCCGGGCTGCACCCGCTACAGGTGCAGACCTTACCCGTCCAACGCTTGCGCCAGCCGCTTGACCGCAAGCTGCAACTTTTTGGGTGTGAAAGGCGCAAACCCCAGCAGCACACTGGTCCGTTCCGTCCGATGCCTGCTGAACCAGGACGTTGGGGATACGTCAACGTTAGCGGAACGGCATGCTTGCAGCAGGCTTGATTCGCTGAGGCTGTTATCGAGCCAACCCACCAGATGCAAACCTGCATCACAGCGGGGTACGTCCAGCCATCCCGCCAACTCAGCTTCCGCCGCTGCCGCAAGGGCTGCCTGCCTTTCAGCATAGACCATGCGCATGCGGCGGAC
Source organism: Pseudomonadales bacterium (assembly GCA_028279305.1). Classification (GTDB taxonomy): domain Bacteria; phylum Pseudomonadota; class Gammaproteobacteria; order Pseudomonadales; family Azotimanducaceae; genus UBA4421. The sequence continues at coordinate 2,930 of JANQOA010000114.1, read as the reverse complement.
GTGCCGGACAAAATGGCCCTCGTTAATGAAATCAGTGAGAACAGCTTGTTCAAGCGGGGGAGAATGCCGGTCCGCAAGCCAGCGCGCCGCGCCGAACGCATCCACAAACTCGTCGGGCACCACGACGTAACCCAGTCTGAGTGAGGGGAACAACAGCTTGCTGAAACTCCCCATATAGAACACCCGACCGCGCTTACCCATACCATACAGCGCGGGTAACGGGCGGCCCTTGTACCGGTACTCGCCGTTGTAGTCGTCCTCCAGAACCAACACTCCAGCTTGTTCCGCCCAGGCCATAAGAGCAATCCTGCGCGACAATGAAAGCGTACTGCCCAGCGGGAACTGGGCACCCGGCGTGACATAGATAAGCTTGGCGTCGGGCGTATTTTGCACCGAGTCCACATCCAGACCCTCACTGTCAACCGGGACAACGCGAACATCAGCCCCCGCGGCTTCAAACCGCGTCCGCGCCGGTGTATAGCCCGGTTCCTCCATAACCACCACGTCGCCAGGATCGATGAAGAGTGTCGCGCAAAGGTCGATCGCCTGTTGCACGCCGGAGGTGATCACAACCTCATCGCGGTTGCAGGGAACGCCTCGGGTTGTCCGCAAATACTCAGCCACCGCTTCCCGCAGGGGTTGGTGACCTCTCTGGTCAACTCTTGATAACAGCATATCCGACGAAAACCGCATGCGTCTGGCTGTTAACCGGGACCACAACTCGAACGGGAACAGATCACTGGCAGGCGTGTGCGCCCGAAAAGGCCTTAGTGAACGGTCTGCAGCCATTTCAATCCAGGGTGCAAACGCGGCAATCCGTCTTCCCGACGGGGTCAGGAACTTTCCGCCGTCAGCAACTGAATCAGCGCGCTTCCGGGCCGGCACCTGCAACAAGTGTTCAGGTAGATTGGCGGTAACCCGGGTGCCCGACCCATGTGCCGTGTGTAAGTACCCTTCCACAGTCAGCTGATCATAGGCACTGACCACGGTATTACGCGACACGCCAAGGTCCAGCGCCAATTGCCGTGTAGACGGCAATCGGGTACCCGCCTTCAGGCCGCCGTGCAGAATGATTTCCCGCAACCGCCCCTCCAATTGCCGGTACAGGGGTTGGTCGTCCTTATCATCCAAAACGATGGCATCCAAGGCAAAACGCTGCGGCTGATTACGCTTCAAGTGGACCCATGTATTTTCACGAAAGTGGCCCTGCCAAAGTACCACTTCAGCCCATAAAGTGCGACCGCCGCGCAAACGCGGCTGCAAGGTTAACCGGATATAAGGAGACCCCCTATGCATACCAACAAAACGATTCTGGCGGCAGTGGCTTTACTGGCCCTGATGATTCAGCTGCCCACCCGGGCCGCAATTACTTTTGTCGATTTGACCCACGAAATTCCTACTTTTGCGCCCGCTGAAGAAGATCCAACCAAGCCCGATATGACCACACCAATCGGCGACAGCCAACCCATAGCCGGTTTTTACCACCAGGCGGTTTTGTATCCGGCGGACAAATGGCCAACCAATGAAGGGTATTTTGATTCAGCGGCAATTCTGCTGCAGGAACACAACGGAACCAGTTTCAACAGTCCCAACCACTATCTCAATAACCCGCAGAGTTTAGAGCCGGGCAGCATCCCGAACGGCGCCCGCAAATCTTCCGAGCAGCTGACAATGGATCAGCTCACCGGCAAAATTGTCTTGATTGACATCTCTGACCGGGTACAGCGGGAACTGGCGCGAAATCAGGGTCAGCCCAGCCCGGATCAGGCTGTAACAAACTTCTCAGACACATCACGCGCTACGGTCAGAGCCGCTGATATCGACACAGTTGCAGATGAGCTCGAAGACGGCGCCTGGCTGATCGCCAGGCTCGGTTGGGAACAATTTTATCACTCAGGTATCGAGGACTGGTCTACATCCCCTTACGCAAACGCGCTCAACCACCCCGGCTTTACCCGCGAAGCCATTTCGCGGTTGATTGATCTGATGGAGATGAAGCAGATTAAGATTTCCGGTATCGCCGCTGACAGCCTGAGCACAGACTCCGGACAGGGGATGCGCGGCACGGACGAGAATTACAGCAACGCATGGCCTGCACATGTCCGCCTCTATCAGCGCGACATTCTTATTGTGGAAAACCTTGCAAACCTCAAAACGCTGGCACACCAGATGCGGGAATCTGAGCAGTGCACCCTTGTTGTGGGCGCCCTTAAGCACGTCGGCGGCACGGGTGGTCCCGCCAGAGTGCTGGCAGCCTGTGAAGACTAGCTGAGCATCCAGCTGCGATGTTATACAACGTAAACAAAACCCTGCTGAAGGACGCTGAACGGGTTGTCCGTTGCACCATGGTGCTGATCATGCTGTCCGCGGGCATCAGCAAGTTCTTCAGCCAGGGAGATTTCTTTGAGCACTACTCAGCACTGTTTCAAGGCGACCTGCGCATCGTTTTACCCAGAACAATTGTCGACGCCTATCTGGCGCTGATTCCGTATATTGAAGTCAGTCTGGGCCTGGCGCTGCTGTCATCCGGCATTAAACCCTATACCACTTATGCCTGGTTCGGCTTCTACCTGAGCCTGTTGTTCGGCCATTACATCCTGCAGCAATGGCCGGCGGTTAATCAGATGCTGGACTACATATTCCTTGGGCTGCTTTGTTTTGTGCTGCCTGCGCACAAATCATTATTGCGCCGCGACCCGGCATAACACCGCAGCAGCTACCAGCGCTCGGCAAAAGGCCGGACCACCGTGTCAAATGACCAGGCTGAATGATGCTGATGGCACACATGGAATACTTCCGCGGCAATCGCATCGGGGTCGGCAAAAAAGTCCTCGCGCGCAAACGCCCAGTCCGGCGGGGGAACCAGCCAGGCGGGGCGCTCTGCATCACTGTCACCCAACCAGCTGACATCAATGGGCGCATCCACCGTC
>JANQOA010000061.1 GCA_028279305.1 Pseudomonadales bacterium | reverse complement strand
ACATAGCGGGCGCGGGACGCGCCGTTGCTGAAGTTCACATTCGGCGCCCGGGATAACACCTCCTCCAGGTGGTTCACCACGGTGCCGCTGTCATCCACCCGGATCACGCTGGCGCTGCCTGCCAGATTATCCACCGTAGTGGCGCGGAACTCCGCGGTGATCACAATTTCTTCAATCGCCGTTGCGGAGGAATAATCCTGCCCTTCCTGAGCAGCAACGGATGCACCGTGCAGCAAAACTGCACATGCGGCGATACAAGGGGATTTCATGTCAACTCCTAAGCCTTCGTTAAGTTACTAGCCTAAGGAGTGGCACCGGGTGTACTGCCGCCGGGCGGCGTCTGGTCGAGTGACAACCTATTCCTACGCCGGTGTTAACCGGATCAGGTTCAAAGGGTCCATCCGCAGATGTCTCAGGCACTTTAGTGCCCCCCCTTAGGTGCCGCGCATTAAACCGCAAACTATCCGCCAATGTCGAGCGACATTCAGGTTGAATTCAACTTCTGCCCGTTAGAGTAGCGGCCGGACGATCAGGGAATATCCCGGAGATTCTGAAATATGCATGAATATCAAGCGCTTATACAAGTCATTGCCCTCACCATGGGGGTCGCCTGGGCCAGCGGTATCAATCTCTATGCCACCGTTGCGGCATTGGGTATCGCCGGTACCGCGGGTTATATCGACCTGCCGCCGACCCTGGAGATGGTGCAGGATCCGCTGGTTATCATGGCGGCGGTATTCATGTACTGCGTGGAATTTTTTGCTGATAAAACCCCAGGCGTGGATACCGGCTGGGACGCCCTGCATACCTTTATCCGGATTCCCGCCGGCGCCATGCTGGCCGCCGGCGCGGTAGGCGACGTGAGCCCCGCAATGGCAGTGGCCGCCGGTCTGGTCGGCGGCGGTGTAAGCGCAACCACCCATGCCCTCAAAGCCGGCAGCCGGGTCATGATTAATACCTCTCCCGAACCCTTCAGCAACTGGGGCGCCTCGGTGCTGGAAGACCTGGCCGTATTTGCCGGTTTATGGGCTGCGCTGCAGCAACCGCTGCTGTTCCTGGGATTGTTTGTGGTGTTTATCGCCGCCCTGATCTGGCTGATGCCGAAACTGCTGCGCGGCCTGGCCAACGTCGGGCGCAAGATCGGCGGTTGGTTCAGGCGCACACCGCCGCCGCAACAACCCGCACAGTCCTGAGCTTTTACATTACTTTTTCACCAAAACCCACGCATTGCGTGGCATGCTGCGCGTTGATCAGAGGAACGGCAGCACGGTAAACAAAGCCCTTGGCCACCGGTAAACGCAGCAGCAGCAAACGGGCCGCCCGCAAGCGCAGCAAACGCACCTGGCGTTGGCGCCTGTTGCAGGCTGCCCTGTACACAACCCTGTTTGCCGCGCTGGGCGTGGCCGGCTATCTGGTATATCTGGACCGCACCATTACCGGTACTTTCGACGGGCGCCGCTGGTCCATTCCGGCCCAGGTATTTGCCCAGCCGCTGGAATTGCATGCCGGCGCTGCCATCGGACCGTACGCGCTGCAGGCGGAACTGCAGCGCCTGGGTTATCAACTGGACCCCAATCTGGCCGCGCCGGGCACCTACAAGCGCCGCGGCGCCACCCTGCAGATCTATCTGCGCGCTTTTAAGTTCATGGAGCGCAGCCGTCCCAGCCAGCGTATAGACGTCACTTTCAGCGGCCAGCACGTCAAAGCCGTGTTCAACGAGGCAGGCGAGGTGCCGCTGATCCGGCTGGACCCGGCGACCATCGGCAGCTTTTTTCCCGCCCACGGTGAAGACCGCCTGATCCTCACCCCCGACCAGGTGCCGCCGCTGCTGGCAGCCGGTTTAAAAGCCATCGAAGACCGCGACTACGACCGCCATGCGGGTTTTTCCATCCGCGGCATCCTGCGCGCCCTGTGGGTGAACCTGCGCAGCGGCGAACGCCAGCAGGGCGGCAGCACCTTGACCCAGCAGCTGGTGAAAAGCTATTTCCTGGATAACCGCCGCACCATTTCGCGCAAACTGCAGGAACTGGCGATGGCGGTGATTCTGGAGGCGCGGTTTTCCAAAGAAGATCTGCTGACGGCTTACATCAACGAGATCTTCCTCGGCCAGAACGGCAGCCGCGCCATTCACGGCTTTGGCCTGGGCGCGCACTTTTACTTCAACAAACCGATCAGCGAATTGGATGTGAGCGAGATTGCCACGCTGATTTCCATCATCCGCGGCCCTTCGTATTACAATCCGTTCCGCCATCCGCAGCGTGCCCGGGAGCGCCGCGACCGCATTCTGCAAACCCTGGGGCGGGATAAACTGATCGACCAGCAACAGCTCAGCGCAGCCTTGAGCCAACCGTTGGGGGTGGTGGCCAGCCCGATCAGCGGCGGCGCCTATTACCCGGCCTTCATGGACCGGGTACGCGCTGAGCTTAAGCGCTACTACGACCTGGAGTCATTAAGCTCGGAAGGGTTACGGGTCTTTACCACCATCCAGCCGCGTAAACAGGAAGCGGTGCAGCGGGCCGTCAGCTTGACCTTGCAGCAGATCGAAACCGACCGCGGTCTGGAACCCGGACTGCTGCAGGGCGCAGCCATTGTTGCGGATGCGCAGACCGGCGAAATCCAGGCTCTGGTGGGCGGCCGCAAAGGCCGGGTGGACGGCTTTAACCGCGCCCTTTCAGCACAGCGGCCGGTGGGATCGCTGATTAAGCCGGTGGTTTATCTGACCGCCCTGGAAGCCGGCCTGCATCTGGCCAGCCCGGTGGAAGATACGCCGGTGACCGTAAGCCCCAAGTTCGGCGACCAGTGGTCACCGAAAAATTTTGATGGTGAATACCGCGGCACCTTACCCATGGTGCGGGCGCTGGCGGAAAGCCTGAACCTGGCCACGGTGAATCTGGGGCTGGAGATTGGTCTGCCGCGGATTCATCAACGTTTTATCGGCCTGGTGGGCCGCGCCCCCGCCAACAGTTACCCTTCGTTTCTGCTCGGCGCCGAATCCCTGGCGCCCATCGAAGTGCTGCAGATGTATGGAAATTTTGCCAGCGGCGGCTTCCGCACCGTGCCGAAAGCCGTGATCGCGGTGCTGGACGCCCAGGGCCGCCCGGTATCCCATCATCCTTTTGACCTGCAGCAAACCGTTGCCTTAGAGCACGTGGCCGCCATCAACCATGCGCTGGAAATTGTCATGGCCAAGGGCACCGGCCGCAGTTCCCCCTACGCTAAACGCGGCGTTGCGGGTAAAACCGGCACCTCCAACGACAACCGTGACAGCTGGTTCGCCGGCTTTGATAACCGCCAGGTGTCCGTGGTGTGGGCGGGCCGCGACGACAACGCCATTACCGGGCTGACGGGCAGTTCGGGCGCTCTGCGCATCTGGAACCAGATGGCGGCCGCTGAACCCATCGACCCGCTGCAGCATCTGCAGAACACGCCGCTAACCGAGGTGGAATACCAGACGGGGCTGCGCGCCCGCAAATCCTGTGCGGACGTAGTGCGCCTGCCGATTCCGCGCGCGGCGGTAAACACCATGCCGGTGAAACCCGGCTGCGGTATCGCCACCGGCCTCAGGGGACGCCTGCAGCGCTGGACCGGCGGATAGCCGCAAGCCCGCGCAAATCGGTTATGATGCCCGCCCGTTTTGATCAGGGCACGTGCAGGCGTGGACATTGTACAGCTGAAGAGAAGGCTGCCGGCGGTGCCGGCATTGCTGGTGCTGATGGTGCTGACCGGTTGCGGCAGCAATCCGATTTCGCCGCCGGTGGAAGACCAGGGCAGCCAGGCACCCATCGAACGGGACCTGCCAGCAGTACCTGACGACAACGCGCCGCCGGCATCCACAAACGCAGCCACCGAGTCGCTGCTGGCGGCCGCTGATGAAGCTGCCGCGGCACGCGAGTACAACAGCGCCATTGCGTACCTGGAGCGGGCCGTGCGCATCGATCCCCGCAACCCCAGCCTGTGGCTGCGCCTGAGTGCCGCTTATCTGGCTAACGGTGAATTGACCGCTGCCGCCCAACATACCCGCAAAGCCATTGCCCTGGCCGGCGACAATCCCACTCTGCAGCGGGCCGCCTGGCTGCACATGGCGGAAGTTGAACAGGCGATGGGCAACTACAGCGAAGCACAGGCGCTGCGCCGGCGCTGGCAGCCGGTACGCGGCTGAGCGTAGCGGACGTGCAGGCCCCGGGCCACCTACAGCGGTAAACGGAAATAGTGGGTGAGCTTATTCTGATTGTTGGGGTTGCGGAAATCCTCAAGCTGCTGCATGCCCAGGCGGCGCGCCAGCGCCGCTGACGGCAGATTGTCCACCGCCATGGTGGCCACCAGTTCGTCCAGTTGGCGGCGCCGCGCCCATTCAACAAAACCCTCAGCGGCCTCCAGCGCGTACCCCTGCCGCCAGTAGTCACGGTGGATAATGTAACCCAGGTCGTTGCGCTGCGCGCCGAGAATCTCCAGCCGCATAATGCCTACATCCCCGACAATCCGGCCACCCTCCAGAGTCTGACAACAGCAACGGGCAAAGCCATGCTCACGCATGTGGCGGATGGCGCGGTCCAGCCACCCCCGCACCCCGGCGGCATCAAACGGCGCCGGCCAATGGGACATGGTCTGCGCGTCGGTGAGAATACGCGCCAACTGCGGCAGGTCCTCCTCCCGCCAGCCCCGCACCCGCAGGCGCGGGGTGGTAAACAGAGTGCTCAAGGGGCTGCGCGTTCGCTGGCAAACAGCGCTTCACGGTCGCGGTCGAAACGCCGGCCGGCCAGGTAAAACAGCGGGATGGCCAGCATAGACAAAAGCGTGAAAGTAAACAGGGTAAGCGTGTAGGGATTCTCGCCGCCGCCCGCCTTAACCGCGTCAATCACCACCCCGCCGGCAGTCACCCCAATGCCGAGGCCAACAAAGTTCAAGCTGAGAATATAAAAGGCCACAACCGTGCCGCGGATCCGCGGCGGCACCAGTTCCTGGACGGTGGAAAAGGTTGGCCCGTAAAAACAGCCGAGCTGAAAAAAGCCGACAAAAATACCCACCATAAACCAGATGGAGGATGGGTCCACCAGCCGGTAGGCAATGTTGATGGGCGCCAGCACAACCATTATCCAGAACAGGAACATCGGCCGCCCCATGCCGGTTTTGCGCAGAAACAGGTCGCCGCCGGCGCCGCCGAAAAGGTTGCCCAGGATGCCGCCGAAAAAGCCCAGCCAGGCGGAGATTTCGGCTATTTCAGAGCGGTCGAAGCCGCGCTCCTGTACGTACCACACCTGATCAAACGTCGCCGCGCCGAGCACAAAGTGAAAAGCCACACCGCCGCCAATGGTCATGGTCAGCGCCGGGGAGGCGCGCAGCGCGCGCAGCAGCGTGCCGATAATCTCCCTGAAGCTGGGGCGCTCACCGGCGGCCGGGTTTACCACCGCGTGTTTGCGCGGGGTTTCCTTGACAAACAGCATCACCACCGCCAGCGCCACGCCCAGGCCGCCGAGGGCGTAAAAACAACCGCGCCAGCCCAGCAGCGGTTCCAGATATGCCACGATAAACAGGCTGGCAGCGACGCCGATAGGCACACCCATGTAGTAGATTCCGGAGGCCAGACCCAGCCAGCGGGACGGGAAGCGGTCCGACAGCAGGGACATGGCGGTAGGGGTCATGATCGATTCCCCCACACCGATAAACATGCGCGGGATTGCCAGCGTAACAAAGTTTTTGGCCATGCCGGATACCGCCGTCAGCACGCTCCACAGGGCCAGCCCGGCGGCAATCAGACGGGTGCGGTTGACCATGTCCGCCAGCGCTCCCATGAATAAACCCATGACCGAATAAAAGACGATAAACACCAGGCCCGTCAGCAGGCCAAACTCCGTGTTGCTCAGATTCAGATCCGGCATGATCCAGTTGGCAAAGCTGCCCAGCAGCTGCCGGTCGACAAAGTTCATGACGTTGAGCAGGGTCAGGAACATCAGGAAACCAAAATCCCGCGCGCGTACCACGTCTTCCGCGGCTGATGCCTCAGTCACTTGCATGTTGTCTCCCCTTGTTGCGCAGGCTCCCCTCAGCCTTCAGTTTATTGGATAAGCTGCACCCAGTGTAGAACCTCAGCAGCCTCGCGTTCAGCCTCCGGACCCGCCAGATGCACCTGGCAGCCCACATTGCCGGTGACTATAAAATCCGGCTGGCCGGCCAGCAGATTACGCAATTTTTCCGCGCGCAGATTTTCCGACATATCCGCCTGCAGGATGGAGTAGGTACCGGCGGAGCCGCAGCACAGGTGCGCATCCGCGACCCCGGTCAATTCGTAGCCGGCCTGCTGCAGGAGCGCCTCAACCAGTCCGGAGATCTGCTGCCCGTGCTGCAGCGAGCACGGCGGGTGCCAGGCCACCCGGGAGCCCGGCGGCCTGGCAGGCTGCCAGACCATGTCCTGGGCCGCCAGATATTCACTGACATCCAGCGTGCGGGCGGCAACCCGGGCCGCCTTGTCCGCATACCCGGCATCTTCCGCCAACAGGCGCCCATAGTCTTTAACGGTCACGCCGCAACCGCTGGCGGTGGAGACAATGGCCTCCACATCCTGCAGACGGGCATACAAAACATCCACATTGGCGCGTATGCGGTCCAGCGCTGCGGCTTCGTCCCCCAGGTGCAGATCCAGCGCCCCGCAGCACCCTTCTCCCGCGGCCACCTCCACCCCCACCCCGCGCGCCGCCAGCAGCGCCGCCAGATGTTCGTTGGTGGCTGCCGTGGAGACCTGCTGCGCACAGCCGTTCAGCAACAATACCGGACGCTCGCCGGGCTGGGCTGCCGCCGCACGGCCGATGGCGGCCGGCACCTGCGCGGCCAGATAAGACGGCATAGCCCAGCGGAACAAACGCCCCAGTCCCGCCAACAGGCGCAATCTGCGGGCGTTGGGAATCATCCACTGCAGCCCGCGCCGCAGCAGGCCCTGCCAGCCCGGCCGTTGCGGTCCCAGCCGGTTGCGCGCAATCTCCGCCAGCTCGCCGTACTGCACTCCGGAAGGACAGGTGGTTTCGCAGGCGCGGCAAGTCAGACAGCGGTCCAGGTGAAAGCGCGCGCGCTGTTCGTTGGCGCCGCTCTGCAGCAACTCTCTGATCAGATAAATACGCCCCCGCGGCCCGTCCAGTTCGTCCCCGGTCTGCTGATAGGTTGGACAGGTGGCGTTGCAGAACCCGCAGTGCACACAACTGCGCAGAATCTCGTTAGCGCGGCTGCCGCTGCTGGTGGCCAGCAACTGGGCGCTGAAATCAGTTTTCATCCGCAGCCGCCGCTTGTTCGTCAACCGGCGGCAACAGCGGCGACACAAATATGCTGTTGGGATCAAAAGCCCGTTGCAACGCCTGCATCAGCTTGCGCTGGGGCGCCTCCAGCACCCCGGTCACACCCTCGTTGTCCGCCAGTTGCCACAGCCAGCCGCCCGCGGCCAGCACCTGCTGCCGCAGCAACTGCGGTTGTTCGTGCCACAGCCAGCGCAAGCCGCCGGCCCACTCCATCGCCGCATCCTGACCGGCTGTGCCTGCTGCCGCCGGCGGCTGAGGGGCTGCCGGCGGCAACACCAGCCGGCAGAGAAATTTGCCGTTGCGGTGGTCGCCGTCCAGGGGCACGGGGCGGAAGAAATCGATGCTGTGATCCCGTACACCTTTCCACAAGCCCTGGTTGTGCACCCGGCTGCCGCCCAGCCGGTCCGCATCCGCGGTTACCGCGGTTTCGGTCCCCGACAGACGTACACTCAACAACCCGTCATGCCACCAGGTACCGCTGACGGTACTGTGCTGCCGGACCAGACCGCGGCAGAAGCTGATAGCCTCGGGCAGGGTGATATCAAATTGCAGGGTCAGCTCCCTGGGCGGGCACGGCTGCACCCGCAGACTGACCGCCAGCAGGACGCCAAGGCTGCCAAACGCCCCACACGCCAGCCGCGATACATCAAAACCGGCCACATTTTTCATCACCTGGCCGCCAAAGGTGAGCGCTTCCCCGCGGCCGTTGACCAGTTCCACACCCAGCACCGCGTCCCGCACCGAGCCGCCCCAGGGGCGCCGCGGCCCCGACAGGCCGCTGCTGACCATGCCGCCGACGCTGCCGCCGCTGAAAAATTGCGGCGGCTCACAGGCCAGCATCTGATTATGCTGCTGCAGCAATTGCTCCAGTTCCCGCAGGGGGGTGCCGGCACGGGCGGTGATTACCAGTTCTTCAGGCTGGTAAGCCACAATGCCGCTGTCATCCGTCACGCACAACATGTCCGCATCAGTTTCAAAACGGTTATCAGCAAACCAGGCCCGCTTCGTGCCGGTGCCGCTAACCATCAGCTTGCGGCCGTCTGCAGCCGCGTCCCGCACGTGCTGAATGATCAGGTCAGCTGCGCTGCTCAAAAGCGTTCCAGCTCGGCAAAGGGCAACTGCCCGTGGCGCACATGCAGGCCGCCCAGTTCGCCGCAACGGGTAAGGGTTGGGATGCCTTTGTCCGGGTTTAACACGCCGGCCGGGTCCCAGGCTTCTTTCAAACGGAAAAACTGATCCAGTTCAGCCGCGCTGAACTGCACACACATCTGATCCAGCTTCTCCACCCCAACCCCGTGTTCACCGGTTACCGTGCCGCCCATGCGCACGCAAAGCTCGAGGATCCGGCCGCCCATCTCCTCGGTAGCCTCGAGCTGACCCGGCACGTTGGCGTCAAACAGAATTAAAGGGTGCAGGTTACCGTCACCGGCATGGAATACATTAGCCACGGGCAAACCGTAGTGTTCGCCGAGTTTTTCAATTTCTCCCAGTACCTCGCCCAGCTTGCTGCGCGGAATGGTGCCATCCATGCAGTAGTAATCCGGGGCCAGTCTGCCCACCGCCGGGAAAGCCGACTTTCGCCCTTTCCACAAGCGCTGCTGCTCAGCAGGCTCATCAGCCACCTGCACCTCATAGGCACCCGCTGCGCGTACCAAGCTCTGCACCCGGCTGACCAGTTCCGTCAGTTCCACAGCGGTGCCGTCCAGTTCAATCAGCAGGATGGCCGCTGCATCGAGGGGATAACCGGCACGGGCAAACTGTTCCGCCGCCCGCACCGCCAGCGCATCCATCATTTCCATCCCGGCCGGGATGATGCCTTCAGCGATAATCCGCGCCACCGCCGCGGCGCCGGCTTCAACGGTGCGGAACGCCGCCAGCAGGACCGCCACCGCGGGCGGTTTCGGCAGCAGGCTGACCGTCACTTCGGTGACAATGCCCAGCATGCCTTCCGAGCCGCACAGCACCGCCAGCAGATCCAGACCGGGGGTATCCAGCACCGCACCCCCCAGCTGCAGCACCTCGCCGTCACTGGTCAACACCTTTGCGCCAAGCACATTGTGCACCGTGAGTCCGTATTTCAAGCAATGCACACCGCCGGAGTTTTCAGCCACATTGCCGCCAATGCTGCAGGCAATCTGCGATGACGGATCCGGTGCGTAGTACAGCCCGTGTTCCGCCGCTGCTTCGGAAATCGCCAGGTTGCGGACCCCCGGCTGCAGCCGGGCGATACAGTTGTCCGCGTCAATCTCCAGAATCCTGTTCATTTTGGCGAGGCTCAACACCACCCCTTCAGCATGGGGGCGGGCGCCGCCGGACAGGCCGGTACCCGCGCCGCGCGGTACCACCGGCACGTTGTGTTGCCGGCAGATACGTAACACCGCGGCCACCTGGATTTCATTTTCGGGTAAAGCCACCAGCCAGGGTTGTTCGCGGATAGCTGTCAGCCCGTCACATTCATACGGGCGCATGCCTTCCGCGTCCGCAATCAGGCAATGCTCCGGCAGGCTGGCGCGCAGCAGGGTTTCGACTTCAGATTTGGGCATACCGCATTATGCGGGCCGCCATCTGGCAAAAAAAGAGGGCAAAAAGGAGGGCAAAAAAAGAGGACAAAAAAAGAGCGCCAAAAAAAGACCGGCGGTGGTCTTACACCCACCGCCGGCCTTCATCCGCAAGGGGACGTACCGGGGGCCGGAACTTAAGCCTTAACCCGGGGCCTGAAGCTGAACTTTAGAAGTGGTAGTTCAGGCTCGCGTAAGGGCCGGTGATGTCCAGCTCAGCGCTGTCGACGTCATCAAACTCTTCCAGGTCAAGCTGTACCGCCCGCCAGCCGGCTTCAAAGCCCAGGCCGATGCTGCTTTCCCAGCCAACCTGGGTGTTAAATTCCAGCAGGCTGCTGCCGTCATAAGCCACACCCTGGCCTTCCGCGCCGACCCAGAAGCCACTGAACGGCAGATCCGCACGCACCCGGGAGTACAACATGGGCACCACTTCATCAAAGTCAGCCGCCGCGCTGTCGGTGGAGTTGGCCACGGAAATTGAACCTTCCAGGAAGCTCACCGCCAGGCCCACGTCCAGGGATACCACGTTGTCCAGGACTTCGTAATACATCACGGCGTCGGACTGGGACAGATCCACTTCGGTCACCACGGTATCACTGAGGGTGAAGGTCTGGCCGTTGAAGTCGATGTTGCGCGACAGCACGTTGTTGCCGTTCATATCGATGTCAAAGTGATGGGCGCGGATGTTAGGCAGCACCGGCACTCCGTGCTCCACGGCTACATAAAAGACGTTATTGGTTTCATCTTCCACACCCAGGTCGTTTTCCACGTCCACTTCGGTAACACCGGAAGTGACGTCGCCGCTGAACTCCTGCTGCCAGCCACCGGCACCGGCATAGATGCCAAGCAGGGTGTCAGCGTGAAGATTGGGGGCGGAAATAGCTAAACCGAGCGCCAGCGAAGTGGCGGCAGTAGAAACAAGGTTCATGTTGAGGGCCTCGATACCGGGTTTGTTTCCATGACAAACACGGCAAAAAGTTAGCAGACAACATCCCTGTCTTAATTACTCCAATGACCGGAAAGTATAAGCGATGTGTTTTCCGCAACTGTGAACGGGTTCACATCTGGCATCTGGCCTGCAACCCCCTTATGCTGACTGTGAACGCCGTTCGCCTGTCTTGGGGGGTTTAGTGAACATAGATGACCACTTCAACGAACTTGGGTTGACCCTGCCGGCGCCCATGCAAACGGCAAAACTGCCGTTTGACCTGGTCCGCATTGACGGCCAGGTGATGTATTTGTCAGGCCATGTGCCTACCGAGACGGACGGAACCGTAGCCAAACCCCTCGGTAAAGTCGGCGCCGAGGTCAGTGCGGAGCAGGCTTACGAGGCGGCGCGCAAGGTTGCGCTGGGCCTGTTTGCCAGCATCCATCAGGCCCTGGGCTCTCTGGACCGGGTACAGGCCTGGCTGAAAGTATTCGGCATGGTCAACGTGGCCCCCGGCTTCAACGCCATCCCGCCGGTGATCAACGGCTGTTCAGATCTCATTCTGCAGGTATTTGGTACCGACATCGGCGCCCATACCCGCTCCGCGGTGGGCATGGCGGAGCTGCCGTTCGGCGTGCCGGTGGAAATTGAAGCGCAAGTGAAGATACGGCTATGAGCTTTCATATCACCAACGCCCGGGTCGTTAATGAAGGCTCCGTAACGGAAACTGACGTCACTGTAGAAGGTGCGCGCATCAGCGCTATCGGCCAGCCCGCGCCGGCCGGCGTTGAGGTGATCGACGCCGGCGGCGCTTTTCTCATCCCCGGCATGATTGACGACCAGGTCCATTTCCGCGAGCCCGGTTTTGAGCACAAAGCGGACATCGGCACCGAATCCCGTGCTGCCATTGCCGGCGGCATTACCAGTTACATGGAAATGCCCAACTGTAATCCCCTCACCATCAACCAGACTGAGCTGATCAACAAGCGCAACCGGGCGGCGTCCAAGTCCTGGGCCAACTACGCCTTTTACCTGGGTGCCACCAACGATAATCTGGAAGACATCAAGAGTGTTGACCATTCGCTGACCTGCGGCGTAAAAATTTTTATGGGGGCCAGCACCGGCAATATGCTGGTGGACGACACCACAACCCTGGAAGGCATATTTGCCAGCACGCCGCTGCTGGTGGCCACCCATTGTGAAGACACCCCCATGATTCTGGCCGCGGAAGAAGCCGCCAGGGAAAAGTGGGGGGATGACATCCCGTTCAGCGAACACCCCAATATCCGCTCCGAGGAAGCCTGTTATAAATCCAGCTCCCTGGCCGTTGGCCTGGCCAAAAAACACGGCACCAAGTTACACGTATTGCACTTGACCACCGCCCGCGAGATGGAGCTGTTTACACCCGGACCCCTGGAGGGCAAACAGATCACCGCCGAAGCCTGTGTGCACCACCTGTTCTTCAGCGCCGAGGACTACGCGGACAAAGGTGCGTTGATCAAATGTAATCCGGCCATCAAGCTGGCCTCCGACCGGGCGCGCCTGCTGCAGGCGGTGGCTGAAGACCGCATCGATGTCATCGCCACCGACCACGCACCGCACACCGCGGAAGAAAAATCGCGACCCTACAGCGGCGCGCCGGCGGGTTTGCCCCTGGTACAGCATGCCGTGGTGTCATTATTCGACCGGGTTGCCGACGGTACCTTTGATGTCACCCGGGTGGTGCACAAGACCGCCCATGCGCCGGCTATCCTGTACCAGGTGGCCCAGCGCGGTTACATCCGTGAGGGGTATTTTGCCGATCTGGTGCTGGTGGAGGAAAACCCCCGGGATGCCGCCCCGCTGCCGGTACTCAGCAAGTGCGGCTGGAGCCCGTTCGGCGGCCATCAGTTCGCCTACCGGATCAGCCACACCTGGGTTAACGGCCATCTGCGTTACCGGCAGGGTGAGCTGCTTGACGGTCCCCACGGCGAGGCCCTGACTTTTGACCGCACCTGAAACGCTGACCCCGTGAAAAAGCTGCTGATTGGTACCGGTGTGGTGGTGGCGGTGTTGCTGCTGGTAGGGTTCATCTTCCGCGGCCAGTTGGCCATGTGGGTGGGCGGGCAACTGATTAAACCCGGCCATACTTTTGCGCAGCAGGCACCCGCGGCAGCCCCGGACTACACGCAGGACGTTTTCTGGGCGGCACTGCCCGGCCGCGAAGACGACGCGGACTATGTGCTGGCCGGCGCCACCCCGGACCGGCAGCAGCAAGCCGCGGTGGATGTGTTTTTTATTCACCCCACCACGTACTTCAGCAATGACGCCTGGAACCAGCCGCTGCCGCATCCCGAGACCGACACCATCACCCGTGAAAATGTGCTGCGCAGCCAGGCCAGCGCCTTTAACCACTGTTGCCGGATTTACGCACCGTTTTACCGTCAGGCCACCCTGTACGCCTTTTTTGACGACAGCGGCAGCGGTGATCAGGCCCTGGAACTGGCTTACGCTGACGTCCGCGCTGCATTCAACCACTATCTGCAGCACTTCAACCAGGGGCGGCCGTTTATCCTGGCGTCCCACAGCCAGGGCAGCCGCCACGGTGACCTGCTGGTGCGGGACATGATTGCCGGCCGGCCGCTGCAACAGCAACTGGTGGCAGCCTACCTGGTGGGCTATTCCCTGGACGGCAATAACGGCCTGGAGATCTGCACCGGCCCCTCCGCAACAGGCTGCCAACTGTTGTGGAACACCGTGCCGGCGGATACACCGGAATTGTTCAGCAATACCGAGACTGCGTGCGTAAACCCGTTAAACTGGCAGCCGGACGACACCTACGCAGGGTTTGACGCCAACCTGGGAGCGGCGGGCTTCGGTGCTGACACGCTGGAGCCGGGAGTTGCTGATGCCCGCTGCGTGGATGGCCTGCTGCAGGTATCAGCCGTGCAATCCGACAATTTCAGTTCGCAGTTCCTGGACGGCGGCAACTACCACATCTACGACTACGGTTTTTACTACAGTAACATACGCGCAAACGCCAGCCAGCGGGTGGACGCATTTCTGCAAACTGCCGCACCTTAGCGGCCGGTCCGCCCGGCCGGCGGCTCAGCCGGCATATTGCTCCGACAGGTTGCCGACCACCTGGAAAAACTCCCGGCTGACCTCCGCAATCACCTCACCCACCGGGCGCACCTTGTCAATGCGGCCCGCCACCTGCCCGGTGAGGGCAATACTGGCTTCCATATCACCGCCGAAGTAGAGGTCCAGGGCGGTGCCGAACTCCGTCATGGCGTTGGTCTGAGTGTCGAACTCCAGAGCCGTGGTTTTCTCCGTGCGCAGCGCGCGCAGGGCCGGCGAATGGGCCCGATTGAGAAACACCGTATCCGTCTCGCGGGCCTTCACAATGGCGTTTTTCCAGTTTTCATGCACCGGAGATTCCGCCGCTGACACCATGCGCGTACCCATCTGCACCCCTTCCGCGCCCAGGGCAAACGCCGCCGCCATGGAAGCACCGTCAACAAAACCGCCCGCGGCAATAATCGGCACATCCACCTTGGACCTGACCAGCGGCAACAGCACCATGGTGGACACATCCTTGGGGTTCTTAAAACCGCCGCCTTCAGCCCCTTCCACCACCAGCCCGTCAACCCCGGCATCCACCGCTTTAAGCGCCGCGCTTAAGGTCGGCACGACGTGAAATACGGTAAGCCCCGCGGACTTCAACTCTTGCGTATAACGCTCCGGATTCCCGGCCGAGGTGGTGACAAACTTCACACCCTGATCGATCACAAACTGCACGATGTTGGGATCACGCACAAAAGCCTGGGCGATATTCACGCCAAAAGGCTTATCCGTGAGGCTGCGCATTTTGACAATTTCCTCCCGCACCGCATCCAGCTCTCCGGACGAGGTCTCGATGATGCCCAACGCACCGGCGTTAGACACCGCGGACGCCAATTGCGAGCGGGCAATCCACCCCATGGGCGCCTGCACAATCGGGATGTCCACACCCAGCATGTCGGTAATCCGATTCTTAAAAGCCATAAATATTCCCCAAGTAAAAAAGGCAAACCGCTAATATAGTCGCTGCCGGGCCTAAAACGTACCCTGACTGGTGATCCGGTCCAGGCGCAGCGTGCGCACCCGGTCGCCGACAACAAAGTTGATCTGGTGCTGCTGCGCCGCAAAGTACTCCTGCATCAGGGTCATGCGCACGGTCAGACCGTGGGGATACCCGGGCACCTGCTGTTCCTGGTACAGCCACAGGTAGTCACCGCGGAATTCCGCACCCACGGCCTGCAACGTCAATGGCTGTCCCTTGACACTCAGGGTGAAGTTGCGTTCCAGGTAAAGCATCAGCGCCGCTTCGGTATGCAGCGAAAGATTGCCGCCGGGTGCGCCAAGCGCCGCCAGCAACACCATGGCGTCGTCCAGGTGCAGCGAGTGAACCACTTCCAGACGGCCGCCGTCCGGCTGCCAGCTTACTTCGGTGAGGGAACTCTGCAGGGTGTGGGCGCTGCCGGGGCCCGCCGCCAGCAACCCCAGCAGCAGGATCATCCCGGTTAATCCTGGGCGCCGCACGGCCTATTCCGGGCGGCTCAGCGGCACTGCCGGGTCATCCCCGGCACTGTCATCCTTGGCGCGCAGTTTAACCAGCATGTCCAGCATCAGGTTGCGGTCGTCTTTTTCCCGCTTGTACAGCTCGATCCGGGAAGGCTGTATGCGCCCCGGAAAATAGTTGTTGGCCCGGTCGACGTCCGCGGTCTGATGCGCCGGGTCCAGTTCCACCGCGGTCAGGCGTTGCGGCGAAATGAACACCCGGGTGACCTGCTCGGCGTTGCGCCGCCAGATCTCAGCCGGAATATCTACCCGTTGCCGGGACCCATCCGCATAGGTCAACTCCAGCGGCAGCGGTGTGACAAGCCCACCGACGTTAAAAAAATCGACAAAATAAATGTATTCATCCGCCGCCACCGCGCGGGCCAGCACCCGCTGCTGCCACGGTTCCAGCGCGGCAATGTACTCCTCGTACGCGTTGCGGTCCGCATTGGACACCGTATACGGATCGTGGCGGTTATAGAAATCCTCTAGTTCCGGGTTCTGCTGCACCCGGGTCCGGCGCTGGGCCTGGCGGTTGCGCACCTGCTCGATGGGCTCCGCGCGGCGCTGCCGGTCCAGACGGCGCTGATGCGGCGCTTCCACATCCGGGTCCATGCTGGAAACTTTGTATTCGCGCACCCCCGCAACCGCCACGTCCACATGATCGGTGGAAAAAAACCAGCCGCGCCAGAACCAGTCCAGATCCACGCCGGAGGCGTCTTCCATGGTGCGGAAAAAGTCCGCCGGGGTGGGCCGTTTGAAACGCCAGCGGCGCGCATACTCCTTAAACGCAAAATCGAACAGCTCCCGCCCCATCACCGTTTCCCGCAGCACCACCAGCGCGGCAGCGGGTTTGATGTAAGCATTGGGGCCAAACTGCAGAACCGAATCGGACTGGGTCATGATGGGTACCTGATCGCCACTCTGCATATAACCGCCGATATAATCCAGGATGGAAAGTTCATCATTAAAGCTGTGGAAGTTCTCTTCCCACTCAAGCTCCGCCAGGTGTTCGAGAAAGGTATTTATGCCTTCGTCCATCCAGGTCCACTGACGTTCGTCCGAATTGACCGTCATGGGGAAATAGATATGGCCGATCTCATGAATGATGACGCCGATCAACAGGTGTTTGGTGGTCCGCGAATAGGTGCTGTCAGGCGTGTCCGCAACCAGGTTTTCCCTGTCTTCCGCCTCCACCGGTTCAGGCCGGAACCCGTTAAAGGTGATCATCGGGTATTCCATGCCGCCCACCTCCCAGGTATTCACCGACTGGGCGGTGGGATAGGGATAGGGAAAGGCAAACCGGGAGTACACTTCCATGGTATGCACCACCGCCTCCGTGGAATACCGTGACCAGATCGGATCCGCTTCGTTGGGATAAAAGGACATCGCCAGCACGGTCTTGTGCTCACCCTCCTGCTGCTGATGGCCCATGGCGTCCCAGATAAATTTGCGTGAGCTGGCCCAGGCGAAGTCGCGCACGTTGCGGGCGTTGAAGCGCCAGGTGCGGGTACCCGGAGCCGCTGTTTTTTCATTCTCCGCCGCTTCTTCAGGGGTCACGATATAAACCGGCCGGCCCCCTTCCCGCGCCTCGGCCAGGCGCTGGCGCTGGCTGCTGGTCAACACCTCCCGGGCATTGGTCAAAGTACCCGTGGCTGAAACTATGTGATCCGCCGGCACGGTTAATTCCACTTCGTAATCACCAAACTCCAGGGTAAATTCACCGCGGCCCAGGAACGCTTTGTGCTGCCAGCTGGTGTAGTCGGTATAAGCCACCATGCGCGGAAACCATTGCGCCAGGAAGTAGATATAGGTGTCGTTTTCTTCAAACCACTCATATCCGCCGCGGCTGCCCATGGCCTCCTCGTCGAGGATGCTGAAGTTCCAGTCTATACGCAGGCTGATCGCCGCACCGGCTGCCAGCGGCCGCGGCAGATCCACCCGCATCATGGCATCAACAATGGTATAAGACAGCGGCTTGCCGCCGCCGTCTTCAACCCGGGTCAGGTTAAAGCCGTGATTGTTGTCCTGCAGCGCCTGATGACGGCGCATCTCGTTAAAGCCAAGCTGGTCGCTGTAGCCGTCTTCCGCCACCGCCGCGGTGCGCGACCGGCTGTCCAGGGAATCCGCGCGGAAGCGGTTCTGCTCCAGTTGCAGCCACAGATAACGCAGGCTGTCGGGGGATGCATTGGTGTACCTGATGGTCTGGCTGGCCGTCAGGGTACGCGCCTGCTCATCCAGCCGCGCCTTGATCTTATAGTCCGCACGCTGCTGCCAGTACTGCGGCCCCGGCGCCCCTGAAGCGCTGCGGTAGACGCTGGCATCCCGCAGCAGCGGTCCGAGCTGGCGGAATTTATCAACACCCCCGGCACCCTCCTGTTCCGCACACAAAACGCCCGGCCACGAGCCCGCAACCAGGCAGGCAATAAAAATTCCTATCCTCACTCAGTCCGCCTAATGTTTATTGTTTGAGCCGATTTTATCCCTAGTCTGCCTCAGCATCTTCGCGGCTGTATACCCGGCGCCCGTTGACCCAGGTTTCCAGCACCCCGATATTGCTGAGCTGCTGCGCCGGCACCGCCAGCGGATCCTCATCGAGAACCACAAAATCGGCAAATTTGCCGGCTTCCAGGCTGCCCACTTCATGGTCCGCATGGCACTGCCAAGCTGCATCGATGGTCATGGAACGCAGCGCCGCCGCCACCGGCACACATTCTTCCGGCGATAACAAGTCGTCACTGCGCCACATAGCCCGGGTCACCGCGTTTTCCATACACCGCAGCGGGTTCATCTCCGTGACCGGGTCATCCGAATGCAGGGTCCAGCGGATGCCTCTGGCTTCACAACTGCCGGTACGGTCGAGTTTGGCAGCCTTGTCCAGGCCAAACACCTCATCTACGAACGCCGCGCCCCAGTAATAAACGTGACCGATCAGAAAGCTGGGGGATACCCCCAAGGCTGCCATACGCTCAATCTGCTCATCGTGCAGGATGCTGCAGTGTTCAATCCGGCAGCGCCGGCCGGCCACGTCCAGCCCCAGCCCGGCGGCCCGTTCAAACGCATCCAGCACGCGGTCGATGGCTGCATCCCCATTGGCGTGCACGCACACCGCCCAGCCCTGCCGCAGGCGTACCTCCACCGCCTCGTTAAGCTCATCCACCTCGATATAGGCAATACCATGCCCTGCCGAGTTACCTTCGCGGTCCGGCAGGAAGGGTTCGCGTTGCAGACCGGTACGTCCCTGGTTGGAGCCGTCACTGACAATTTTCCAGCCCGAAACCCGCATCCACTCATCACCATCACCCCAGCTTACACCCGCTTCATCCCAGCGTGCCGCCAAGCCCTGGCTGAGCGAATAGCGGAACCGCACACTCATGCGCCCGCTGTCGCGCAGACTGCGGTACAGGTCCAGTTCCCGGGCGCCCTGAAACAAACCGGTGCCCTGATCACACAGCAGGGTGATGCCCAGGCCGGCGGCGTGCTGGAACACCTGCAGGCAGGCCTCGGCCAGGTTATGCTGTCTTGTGTACGGGTTGTGGCGGGCCACCAGGGCCATGGCCGGCCCCGCCTTCAACACGCCGTTGGGTTCA
>JANQOA010000049.1 GCA_028279305.1 Pseudomonadales bacterium | reverse complement strand
AGGCTCAACGCAGCATTCGGGCGCGCTAAGAGTAGCGGTGTGCGGGCTAACTATCCAGCCCGGCTTGGGATTTTGCTCAAGCCGGGTCCGGTTGTTTGCGCGCGGCCAGCTTTGCCCGGCCGCGGGCCGCCTGTTTGCGCCACAGTTCACCCGCCTGGTAGCGCAGGCCCAGCATCGCCGGGGTGGTGACCAGGGTCAGCAGGGTTGAAAAAGTCAGGCCGGACACTATGGCCTGGGACAGCGGCACCCAGAACGACGACAGCATGCCGCCGTAAACGATGTTGCGGTTGACCAGGTCAATGCTGAAGTTGCTGGCCAGGGGCAACAGGCCGAATACGGTGGTGATGGTGGTCAGCATGACCGGCCGCAGGCGCTGGGCGCCGGTGCGGACAATCAACTGCACATAGTCCAGGTCCGGATGTTCCCGGCGCAGATGGTTGTAGGTATCGATCAGGACAATATTATTGTTCACCACAATACCCGCCAGCGCCACCACGCCTACGCCGGTTAACACCGCGCTGAAAGGGTTACCGGTGATCAGCAGACCCAGCAGCACGCCGGCAGTGGACAGCACCACCGCAAACAGGATCAGGGTACTCTGGTAGAAACTGTTGAATTGAGTAACCAGCAGAACAAACATCAGCAGCAGGCTGAGGCCGAAGGCAACAAATACAAACTGCAGGGACTCTTCCTGGTCTTCATTGGCGCCGCGGAATTTGATGGTGAGATCGGGGTGCCAGGTTTGATTGTCAATCCACGCCTGCAGCTCCTGAACTTTGCTGTCGGCCAGGATGCCCGGCGCCACGTTGGCCAGAATCTGCTCCACCGGAATGCCGTTATTGCGCTGGATGGTATCCACATTGGCGCTGGGTTGTTTGGTGACAAAGTTGGAGATCGGCACCAGGCCGTTGCTGGTGGCAATTTTAAGTTCGTTCAGGGCGCTGATACCCCGCGATTCCACCGGGTAGCGGACGCGGATGTCGACACCGTCGTCCGCCCGGTCCGGCCGGTACTCACCGACTTTGACGCCATTGGTCACCAGTTGCACGGCAATGCCCACCTGGCTGACGTCCGCGCCGAAGATGGCAGCCTGGGCGCGGTCCACAGTAAGTTTCCATTCCACCCCGGGCAGCGAGCGGGTGTCGTCGATGTCGCGCAGGCCCTGCATGCCGTTGACCATGTGATCCACCACCCGGGTCACCGCCGGTTCCAGCAGCGCGCGGTTGTGGGAGCTGAACTCCAGCACAATCGGTTTGCCGGTGGGCGGACCCTGTTCCATGGCTTCAATTTCCACCGTCACCCCGGCGTACCCCCGGGTGCGCGCGCGGATCTGTTCAAAAATTTCGGTGCCGGTCTGCTCGCGCAGGTCTTCGTCGTACAGCTCCAGGAACATATTGCCGATGCGGTCCATGCCGCCGTCGCGGGCGGGCTGGCCGGTCAATTGGGTGACGGAGTTGATGGACTCGATGCCTTCCACCTCCAACACCTCTTTTTCGATCTCCGAGACCAGGGCGTTGATCTCGTCAACGCTGAGATTACCGCGGCTGCGTACCGATACCTGGGCGTATTTCGGTTCAGCACCGGAGAAGAAGATAAAGCCGGCGCCGTACTTGCCGTAAGCCCAGGCGGTGGCAAACAGCACGCTGAAGGTGATGAGCAGGGTTACCACGGCGTAGCGGGTGGCCACGGACAGCAGCCGCGCGTACCAGCCGGTGATTGAGTTCAGGGTGGTGGGGTCACCTTCTTCAAGCTGCTTCAGGGTGTCCATGGAAGCGCGGTCGCGGCTGCCGGCTTTGCCGAACAGGGTGCCCAGTACCGGGCCGAACACCAGCGCATACAGCAGCGAGCCGGTGAGAACGGTGAACACCGTGACCGGCAGGTAGCGCATGAATTTACCGGGTACCC
>JANQOA010000032.1 GCA_028279305.1 Pseudomonadales bacterium | reverse complement strand
GCGGCGCCGGGTTCCGTGCCGCCGGGGGTGCTTTGACTGACAAGCGACTCAACACCAGCTTCCTGCAGGTACAGATGCACAAAATCCGGCTCGATTTCTTCCCGCTCGTAGGTTTCCCGGTAAAGCTGCTGCAGCAGCGCCGCTGCCGCTTCCACCCTGGCGCGGGCACCGCTGACCTGAAATTCGTTGCCGCGGCTGCGGATGTGCACAGACAGCCGCCGCTCCAGGTGTTTGATGTTCTGATCCACGGGCCCGCACAAGGCAGCCAGCCTTTTCGGGTCGTTCGGTTCCAGGATTATGCGTCGGGTCAGGGCAACAACTTGAGCGTCGTCGTTTTGTGCGTCACCCACGGCGGCGGGTGCGGAGGCATTGTGTTTTTCTTGCAAAGATCACCTTGTGAAGTTTAACAATAGACGGCCTTACAACAAGCATATGCTTAACTGTAAGCGTGTCAAATGAACTTTGCGGGCTGCTTCAGCCCGCCAGGCGGCCGCGCAGGGAATTGGGCAGCGCTTCGGTGATTTCAACCTCGGCAAAACCGCCCACCAGCGCCGGGTCGCCGCTGAAATTAACCACCCGGTTGTTTTCCGTGCGGCCGGCCAGCTGGCCGGCATCTTTGCGCGACAGGCCGCTGACCAGCACCGGCTGCACCTGGCCCACCATGGCCGCGCTGATGGCCGCGGCCTGACTCTTCAGCAACGCCTGCAGACGCTGCAGACGCTGCTTTTTGACCGCCTCGGGAGTGGGGTCCGGCAGCGCCGCCGCCGGTGTGCCCGGCCGCGCGCTGTAGATAAAGCTGAAAGAAACGTCGAAACCGATTTCTTCGATCAGCGTCATGGTGTCTTCAAAGTCGCTGTCCGTCTCGCCGGGAAAGCCGATGATAAAATCTGACGACAGACTTATGCCGGGGCGCAGCTGCCGCAACGCGGCAATCCTGCTGATGTAGTCAGCCCGGGTGTGGCCCCGCTTCATGGCGCTCAAGATCCGGTCCGAACCGCTCTGTACCGGCAGATGCAGATGATCCACCAGTTGCGGCAGGCGACGGTAGGCGTCAATCAGCGGTTGCGAAAAGTCCAGCGGGTGGGAGGTGGTATAGCGGATCCGCTCGATCCCGGGCACGTCCGCCACGTAGTGGACCAGTTCAGCCAGATCAGCATGGTCTGCATCTATCTCACCCCGGTAGGAGTTAACGTTCTGGCCCAGCAGATGAATTTCACGCACCCCCTGGTCAGCGAGCTGCACCACCTCGCGCATCACCGATGCAACCGGACGGCTGACTTCCTCACCGCGGGTATAAGGCACCACACAAAAGGAGCAATACTTGCTGCAGCCTTCCATGATGGAGACGTATGCCGCCGGGCCGTCCACCCGGGGCTGGGGCAGCAGGTCAAATTTCTCGATTTCCGGAAACGTCACATCCACCACCGGCAGACGCCGGGCGCGCCGGTTGTCCAGCATATCCGGCAGGCGGTGAATGGTCTGCGGGCCGAACACCAGGTCAACGGATTTGGCGCGCCGCTGGATGTTTTCTCCCTCCAGGCTGGCGACACAGCCGCCGACCCCGATCACCAGGTCCGGCTTGCTGTCTTTCAGAGCCTGCCACCTTCCTAATTGGTGAAATACCTTCTCCTGGGCCTTTTCACGGATGGAGCAGGTGTTCAACAGCAGCACGTCTGCCTCGGCTTCGTTATCGACCAGTTCATAACCCTGCCGCTCGCGCAGCACATCAGCCATGCGCGCTGAGTCATACTCGTTCATCTGGCAGCCGTGGGTCTTTACAAAGAGCTTTTTACCGGGCTGTTGAGATTGCATGGCGGGCGTTTACCTGTGGCGCCGCAAAAGGGCGCGCATTATATGCAAAATCCGGCGCAAATTGGCTATTTGCGGCGGAAACACTTGAATCAGCGGAATTTGGCCCTATTGTTCGGGAGACAAGGCGAAGTTGATCAACAATGACTGACAAAGACCAGCCCAAGAGTGTATTCAGGGTGCTGTTTCACAACCAGGGTCAGGTGTACGAAGTGTACGCCCACAATATCTATCAGAGCGAACTGTACGGCTTTGTGGAAATCGAAGACTACACCTTCGGCAACCGCTCAAAAATGCTGATCGACCCGGCTGAGGACCGCTTGCGCAGTGAGTTCGAAGGTGTGCAGCGCTCGTTTATACCCATGCACTCGGTGGTGCGTATCGACGAGGTTGAAAAGGAAGGGGTGGCAAAAATCACCGACAGCAAAGGTGAAAAGGTCACGCCGTTCCCCATGCCGGTGCCCCGCGACCCGAGCTGACTGGATCCGCAGGTAACGCGCACGGAAGTACCCGCGCGGATGGACTGCCGGCAACCCCTCAGTAACCTTCTTCCAACAGCGGGAAGGCGCTTAATACATGCGCCGGGCCCAGCGGCTGCAGCCGTTCCAGCAGGTCCGGAGTCAGCGCTTCGAGGCCGGCGGCGCCGGCCAGCGCCATGCTGGTTTTGACTTCGTGCTCAAGTATATGCAGCGCGTTCAACAGCGCCTTTTCCCCGCCGGCCGCCATGGCCAGGGCTTCAAACCGGCCCATGCCCACCGCGTCCGCCCCCAGACACAGGGCCTTGACCACATCCGCGCCGCGCATGAAACCGCCGTCCACCACTACCGGCACCCGGCCCCGTACCGCCGCCGCCACTTCCGGCAGCGCGTCGATGCAGGCCCGGGTGTGGTCGAGTTGACGGCCGCCGTGGTTGCTGACGTAAACCACGTCCACCCCGGCATCCACACACCGCGCTGCGTCTTCAGCGGTGGCGACACCCTTGATCATTAACGGGATATCAAACTTTTCCTTTATATGCGCAACCGTGTCCCAGGTCATGCGCGCCTGGGCGCTGAAATCGCCGCTGCCGGCAACCCGCCCGGACAACGGCACATAACGTTTCATGATGTCCCGTTCCCGGCGCGAATAGGTCTGTGTATCCGCGGTCAGGCAGAAGCCGGTATAACCGGCATCCACACAGCGCTGGATGATGTCATCCATCCAGGCCTCATCGCCGACCAGATAAAGCTGGTAGATCCGCGGTCCCGGTACCTGCGCCGCCAGTTCTTCAAACGACGGCGTACATACTGAGCTGAGAATCTGCAGAATGCCGAACTCCCGTACCGCCCGGGCCACCGCGGCGCCGCCGGCTTCGGCAAACACCTGAATGCTGCCGATGGGCGGCATGACCACCGGTATCCGCAGCGGCACCCCTAACAACTCAGTGCCCGCCCGCACGTCGCTCACGTCGTTGAGAATACGCGGTTTGAACACCCAGGAATCCACTCCGGCGCGGTTGCGGCGCAGGGCACTTTCCGTATCCGCCCCGCCTACCAGGTAATCCCACGCGCCCTGATCCAGGTTGCGCCGCGCTTGTTTGACCACTTCCGACAGGGTCAAAAATTCAGCCATGGTTGCCTCCGCTCCCTCAACACCTCGCTCACCCTCCGCAGCGGAAGGCGTGCTCAAGAATAGCATGTCGGGGTAAACTAGCCGCAAATAAGCACTAAGAGAGTCTACTTATGGCAGGTATGGTCATTATCGGCGCCGGCCACGCGGCGGGTCAGGCCGCGGCAAGTCTGCGGCAGGAAAAATACGAAGGCCCCATTACCATCATCGGCGACGAGCCGCATATCCCGTACCAGCGTCCGCCGTTGTCCAAACAGTATCTGTCCGGCGAACAGGGCCTGGACCGGGTTTACCTGCGCCCGCAGAAGTTTTACGACGACAAGGACATCACCCTGAAACTGGGCGTCAGCGCCACTGCCATCGACCCCGCCGCGCGTACCGTCAGCCTGGATAACGGCGAAAGCGTCGACTACGACAAGCTGATCATCAGCACCGGCAGCCGGCCGCGCAAACTCAATATCGAGGGTTCGGAGCTTGGCGGCATACACTACCTGCGCACCATTGCCGACGTCGACGCGATCCGCGCGGAAATGTCCGCCGGCAAAAATCTGGTCATCACCGGCGGCGGTTACATCGGCCTGGAAGTGGCTTCCGTGGGCATCGAACAGGGCATGCAGGTACGCGTGCTGGAGATGGAAGCGCGCATTCTACAGCGGGTAACCACGCCGCAGATGAGCGAGTACTACCACAACCTGCACACCAGCCGCGGCGTGCATATTCATACCGGCACCGGGGTCACCGGCTTTGCCGGCGACGGTCAGGTCAGCAAGGTGTTGTGCGGTGATGCGGGTGAGTTCGATGCTGACCTGGTGGTGGTGGGCATCGGCATCATTCCCAACGTGGAACTGGCGCAAGCGGCGGGGCTGGAGTGTGACAACGGCATCGTGGTAGACGACCACTGCCGCACCTCGGACCCTAATATCTATGCCGCCGGGGATTGCACCAACCATCCTAATCCGCTGCTGAACAGGCGCCTGCGGCTGGAGTCCGTGCCCAATGCCATGGAACAGGCCCGGGTCTGCGCCAGCAACATGCTCGGCGGTGACAAGGTTTATGCCTCCATCCCCTGGTTCTGGTCCGATCAGTACGAACTGAAGCTGCAGATGGTGGGCTTTTCCGCTGACGGTAACGAGTCCGTGCTGCGCGGCGACATGGCGCAGAATACCTTTGCGGTATTTTATCTGCACGATGGGGAAGTGGTGGCCGCGGATGCCGTCAACAGCCCCAAAGAATTTATGGTGTGCAAACAACTGGTCGGCAAAAAAGTCGATCCGGCGCTGCTGGCCGACGCGGACGCGGATCTGAAAGAGCTGCTGAAAGCCTGACGCCGCTCACAGCGTACCGCAGGGGTACGGCCGGCCTTCAAACACCGTTGCCACCACCTCCAGGTCGCGCAGCGCGCTCGGGTCGCTGTTCAGCGGATCGTCCGCGAGCACGGTAAAGTCCGCCATTTTGCCGGGATGCAGGCTGCCGGTGCGGTCCGCCATGCCCAGCACCCGCGCCGCATTGAGGGTGATCGCCTGCAGCGCCTGCTCCGCGCTTACACATTCTTCCGCACACATCACCTCGCCGGTGTGCGCCAGCCTGTTGACCGCCACCCAGGCGCTGTTCAACGGCTGCGCCGGGGCCATGGTGAAATCCGAATGAAAGGTGACATTGATACCCGCTGCCATGGCGGAACCCACCCGCGCCATTTGCGCCGCACGCTCATAGCCGATGCCGGTGCGCGAGTAGGCATCGGACAACTCATGCAGGTAATAGACATTGGCG
>JANQOA010000029.1 GCA_028279305.1 Pseudomonadales bacterium | reverse complement strand
GTATTGTCTGGCGGAGTATCTGCCCGCCCAGCGGCAGTTTTTCGAACACTTCCGCGCAGCGCTGGCTGCGGCCGGGGTCGGCGGTCTGCCGCGTCGGTTAGCGCCGCCGGCGCAATATAAGGCGCATTGGGCGGATCCGGATTTGCTGCTCAGCCAGGCCTGCGGCCTGGACCTGTTTACTGTAGCGGCGGCCGGTCTGCGGCCGGTTGCGCGTCCGGTATTTGCCGACCTGGATTGCGCGCCGGGCTGTTATTTCAGTTACATCGTCGGGCGCGGTGCCAGCCTGCCGGCTGAACCGAGGGTGGTGGTGAATAGCTTTACTTCCCATTCCGGCGGCGCGGCGCTGTTGTGCTGGCTGCAGCAGCAGGGCCTGGGCGCAGCGGGTGTTGTGGTCAGCGGTTCCCACCGCGCCAGTCTGGACTGCATAGCCGCGGGCCGGGCGGATGTTGCCGCCATCGATGCGCACATATGGACCCGGCTGCACCCGCGGCGGCCGGCGCGGGCGGTAATTGAGTTGGACCGCACCCCGGCGGCGCCGGCGCCGCCCTTTGTCACCGCGGCTGATGGGGATGTGACGGACGCTGCATTGCTGGCCGCGCTGCAGGCTGGGGTGAAGATGACGCCGCAACTGGATTTCAGCGCGGTCCTGCCGGCGTCCCGGCAGACCTACCGGGGCATGGCGGCCCGGCTGGCCGGGGCCCTGGCAGATTTACCCGGACTGCAGGCGGCGGGCCTCAGCGCCGGGTGAGGCGCCGGAACAGGTCCGCATACTGTTCGGCTGAAGCCTCCCAGGTAAAGTGGTTTTCCACATGGGTGCGGGCCTTGCGGCCCATATCCGCAAGGGTGTCGCGGTGCTCATGCAGGTGCAACAGGATCTCGCACAATCCCTGCGCGTCGCCGATCTTGAACAGGCGGCCGAATGTATCGTCAAGCATATCGCCGCTGGCGCCGACGCGGCTGGAGACTACCGGCAGCCCGTACGCCAGACTCTCCAGAATCACCGTCGGCTGGTTGTCGTTCAGCGACGGCATGACGGACAGGTCGGCGGCGCACATAAGCTGGCGGAATTCCTCGCTGCGGTTGGCAATAAAACCGTGGAAGGTCACCGACAGGCCCCGCGCCAGCTCCTGCAGTTGCGCGGCGTAGGCTTCGTTCTGACTCGGGCCGATGATGTCCAGGTGGGCGCCGCTTAACGGCGCACCCGCCTGCGCCAGGGCCTGCAGCAGAATATGTACACCCTTATAAGGTAATACCCGGCCTACACACACCAGCCGGAATTGATGCGGGTCCGCGGCCAGCGCCTGGCGCGCGGCGGCGCGGTCCAGCAATTGCCATTCCTGCATGTTCAGGCCGTTGGGAATCACCGCTATTTTGTTGTCCACATCGATACGGGGACTGAGCTTCTTTACCCCCTCAGCCAGATGCCGGCCCAGGGCAACGGTGACGTCTGCATCGCGGATGGCACGCAGGTCGTGGCGGCCGAAGTGTTCCTGCCACTTCAGGCGGGCCAACTTCAGCACCCCCTTGGCGGATTTGTACTGTTCC
>JANQOA010000026.1 GCA_028279305.1 Pseudomonadales bacterium | reverse complement strand
GCCGGGCGCCATTCTGTTTGACATGCGCAACAACGGCGACAAGAACTGGGGCCGCTTCTCGCCCTACCGGGAACTGGGTTACCAGGCGGTATGCAACCATTCAGCCAGCCCCGGCCTGGGCGCGGTAGGCGCAGCCCTGGGTGCGGAAATGGCCAATACGCCGGGCGGCTTTGGCATGGCCGCGGCCCCTTTCAGCAGCGGGCAAATTGTCGGCTGCGCCGCGGTTAACGCCGTGGGCTCACCGCTGATCGGCGACACGCGCCACTTCTGGGCGGCGCCGTTTGAACAGGATAACGAGTTCGGCGGCTACGGCATGCCGCACCCCTGGCCCGCGGACGCCAATCAACCCCGCACCAAGGGCAGCCAGTATGAAATGGGCGCCAACACTACCCTTGGGCTGGTCATCACCGACGTGCGCCTGACCGCCGCGCAGGCCAAGCAGGTGGCGGTAGCCGCTCACGACGGATTTGCCCGGGCGTTGTATCCGGTGCACACTCCGGCCGACGGCGACCTCATTTTTGTCGCCTCAACCGGCTCGATAGACATTGACCCCAGCCGACTGGGCGACATCGGCGCAGCCGCCGCCAACGTCATCAGCCGGGCCATCGCCCGGGGGGTATACGAAGCATTACAGGCAGTATCATGACAGCAACACCGGACAACGGCGCAGCCCCGCTGCTGCAACAATTGAGCGAACGCATCGACGCAAAACGCGACGAACTGATCAGCCTGACCCAGGATCTGATCCGCATCCCCACCTTGAATCCGCCCGGCGAGTTTTACACCGATTGCTGCCGCTATCTGGGCGAGCGGCTGCAACAGCGCGGATTTGAAGTGGCCTACTACCGGGCTGAAGGCAGCCCCGGCGACAGCGACCGTTACCCCCGGGAAAACGTAGTGGCGCGCAAGTCCGGCGGCAGCGGCCCCTGCGTGCATTTCAACTCGCATATCGACGTGGTGGCCGTGGGCGCCAACTGGACCCGGGACCCGTTCAGCGCCGAGCTGGCGGGTGATTTGATCTACGGCCGCGGCGCCTGCGACATGAAAGGCGGGCTGGCGGCGTCGGTCATTGCCGTGGAAGCTTACCTGGAGCTGTTCCCCAACCACGCCGGCGCGATCGAAATCTCCGGCACCGCCGACGAAGAATCCGGCGGTTACGGGGGTGTGGCCTGGCTGGCGGAACAGGGCATCATGGCGGCACCGCGTATCGATCACGTTATCATTCCCGAGCCGCTGAACAAAGACCGCGTGTGTCTCGGCCACCGCGGCGTGTGGTGGGCGGAAATCGAGACCCGCGGCCGTATCGCCCACGGCTCCATGCCGTTTGACGGCGACAGCGCCATCCGTCACATGGGCGCGGTGATGGAAAAGCTGGAGAAAGAACTGTATCCGGTGTTGGCGCGCAAACGTACCAGCATGCCGGTGGTCCCCGACGGCGCCAAAGAATCAACCCTGAACATCAATTCCATCCACGGCGGCGAAAGTGAAGAATTTGACGGCTTGCCTACCGCTCTGGTGGCTGATTCCTGCCGCATGATCATCGACCGCCGCTTCCTCATCGAAGAACAACTGGACGCGGTGAAAGCGGAAGTGGGTGAAATCCTGGACACTTTAAGCCGCGAGCGGGCCGGGTTCGCGTACAGCCTGCGCGACCTGTTTGAGGTTATTCCCACCATGACCAGCGAGCAGGCGCCGGTAGTCACCGAAGTCAGCCGCGCCATCGAACAGGTGCTGAACAAGGCACCCGACATGGTCGTGTCGCCCGGCACATACGATCAGAAGCATATCGACCGTATCGGCAAGCTCAGCAACTGTATTGCCTACGGCCCCGGTATCCTTACCCTGGCGCACCAACCGGACGAGTATGTATCGGTGACGGATATGCTGGATTCCGCCAAAGTCATGGCGTTGGCGTTGCACAACCTGCTGAACCCGGGCCAGGGCGCGTGAACCGCCCCGTCAGCCCCGGCCGGGTGTTGTGAACAGCCTGCAGGGCAAATGTGCGCTGGTTACCGGCGCCGCTTCAGGCTTCGGCCTGGGCATCGCCGAAGCCTTTACTGCCGCCGGTGCCCGGGTGGGTGTGCTGGACATCAACGCCGATGCCGCCCGGCAGGCCGCGGACTCGTTGGGGGACGCAGCACTGATGTTGTGCGCCGACATCACCAACCGCGGCAGTTTTAGCGCCGCCCTGGAAGAGTTTCAAAACTGGGCCGGCAGCTTCGACATCCTGGTCAACAATGCTGGTGTAGGTCTGCCGCCCACGCCGTTGGAAGAGGTTAAAGAGGCGGACTTCCAGCGCCTCACCCAGGTCAACATGCACGCCATCTATCTGGCCAGCCAATGGGTGGTGCCGGTGATGAAAACCCAAGGGCACGGCTGCATTCTGAACATTGCCTCCACCGCCGGAGTCAGCCCGCGCCCCGGCTTAACCTGGTACAACGCCTCCAAGGGCTGGGTGATCACCGCCACCCGCTCCATGGCGGTGGAATTGGCCCCGCACCACATCCGGGTCAATGCCCTGAACCCGGTAGCCGGTGAAACCCCGTTGCTGGCCACCTTTATGGGCGGTGACAGCAGCGCCAAGCGGGAGAAATTCCTCTCGACAATTCCGTTGGGCAGATTTTCCACCCCCGCGGATATCGGCGCCGCCGCGGTGTTTCTGTGCAGCGATGAAGCCGGATTGATTACCGGAGTGGCGATGGAAGTGGATGGCGGCCGCTGTATCTGAACGTTGCCGGCGTCAGGGGTCTTCCGCCCAGTAGATGATGCGGTCGTGGCCGCGGTATGCGCCGAACACCGCCTGGTTGGCCGGGTTCTGCTGCGCACCCCCCTGCCAGGCGTAACGCAGCCAGGCGGCTACGTTAAACAACACCTGCACACTGCCATCGTTGCCGGTGCCCGGCGCTGACAGTAACGGCGGCAAGGTGAGGCTGGTCCTGCCCGCCACCAGGGTACTGGCGGCGGCCGGCCCGATCACCGAGGTCTCCGCCGGCTGCAGATTTCCCGCATGGCCGGACAACGCCAGATCCGAAGCCTGATAAGTTGTGCAGTTGTCCAGACTGTGTTCAACAAAACCACCGGCTGTGTAGGTCTGCACTTCCGCGGTTACCGGCAGGTTCAGCTGCTCCGGCCCTACCGCGGGCAGCACCACAAAACGCCCGTAGTAGACCGCGGTATCACCCAGATGCCTGGCGTTGCAGGTGTTGCCCACGGTGCAATCGCCCGGGCTGGCGGCATTCATGTCCGCGCCGTTGAAGGGCCGGCTGTCCGGGGTGTCCGTCACCTGCACGCCAACCGCAAGCTGGTCGTAGGGGCCGTCAGCCGCCGCCAAGCGCAGGAATTGCGCGCCCGGACGCTGCAACAGATAACGCCCGTTCTGCCAGCTCTCCAGGCTGTGGGCGACGCGCGCGCCCAGATCAAAACCATTGTCAGCCTGCTCCGCCACGGTGCGCACGCCGGCAACATTAGCAATACCCAGCAGATCCTGGTCGTAGTTGAATAAACGCGCACCCGCCGCGTTACGCGCGTGCAGTTCATATTCAATACCCAGGCGCGGTTCAGCCATGTAGGTGAAACCGTTGCAACTGGCCTGCACCGCTCCGCTGTCCATGACAAAGTGGTCGACGTAAAAGCGCCCGACCGGGCCGTGCAGCGGTGCGGCGACCGCGCCCGCGGACAGGTAATCCCCATCGGTGATGGCGGCGCGCAGTTCAATACTGCCGGTTTCATCAAACACCACCGCTGAATTGCGTAAACGCCCGGGGGCTATGAGGTTGAACTGGTCCGCACCGCCGAGGCTGCCGTCGCCGGCGCTGCCGTTGATGCCCGCCAGCGGCAACAGCAGTTGATTGCTGCTGACGCTGACCCCTTCCGGTACGTTTTCGCGGCCGAAGTTCGGCGTCAGGTCACCTTCTGCATCCAGCACCTCGACTTCCACCACAAAGGCGGTGCCGGCGCTGACAAACCCCGGTCCGCTGTTGCCGGCCGCCGCGGGGTTGGCGCCGCCGGTTTGCGTTTCCACGCTGCTGATCCGCAACGCTGCCGGCCGGCTGACAAACGGATTCGTGCCCCCGTAGAGGGTGGCGGATGCGCTGGTCTGATCCTTGACCTGCAGGCGCAACTGACCCGCATCCTTGTACTGCGCCGGGATCACAGCCTGACCGCTGACAAAGTTGACGCTCAGCGGTACCGCCGCGGCTTCGCTGGCGCCCACCGTGACGCCGTCCAGCGCGGCCTGACGGCTGCCGCCGGCGGGGTTCAGCCACACTTGCCAGGCATGCAGCGTCTGCGCGCCCTGATACGTTTCAATAACCCCGCAAACGGCATCCGATGGCGTGGTGCCGTACGCAGTGAGGTGCAGGTTAAAGGTGTTGCCCGCCACCTGGTTCGGCAACGGATCGTTTATCACCGCCGGCGGCGGGTTGGCCAACGCTGACGCCGTGACGGTAAACCCCGACGGTGCAAAAGCCAGCATTCCTTCCGTGTCGTTGTCCGTGATGCCCGGCGCGCTGGCCTGGTAAACGTCCACGTCCACCAATGCGGGCCCGGCCGGGTAATCCAGCGCAAATACGGCGCTGCCGCCGTCCAGGGCGCTGAACTGGTAAACCGCCAGGCCGTCATCCGCGGTAGCGTCCACCAGTACCCCGTTGCCGCTTAACAGCCGCCAGTTGCCCGCGCTGTTGTTGGTGTCCAGCACAATGGCCTGGTTGTAGCTGCTGAGCACATTGCCCAACGCGTCAACGGCGGTCACCTGCACCGGCTCCGCTGCACAGTGTATGCCGGCGCCGTCGTGGCTGACCCGAAACCCGGCTGCCGCCGCCAGCGGACAGGTGCGGGTGGTGCCGTCCCAGTTACGGCCGGCCAGCTGGTGGGTATAGATGTTGTCTATCTCAGCGGCAGCCAGGGCAAAATCGAATACCACCAGCTCATCCATCAAACCCAGCATGGCCTGACTGGCGACAAAGCCGCCGCCGACAAGATCCTGCTCCTGGCCCAGCACCAGGCCGCCGGCATCCAGGTCCAGGGCGGCGCTGACCGAGTTGGCGCAGCCGCGCAGGGTTCCATCGGTATACAAGCAGTTTGAGAGCCCCTGTCGCACCCACACCAGATGATGCCAGTTACCGTCAAATACGTTGGGCCCGGTCACCGCCGCGGCATTATTGTTCACATAGCCGGTGAACGTAGCGGCATTGTTGTACCAGTAGATAATGGCGTTGGCCTGGCCGTTGCGCGCACCCGACAACAAGGCTTTGTTACCGGAGTTGCTGCTGTTCACCCAGAGGCTCAGAGTGAAATCACTCAGCCCCTGCAAGGCCAGGTGGTCCAAGCTGATATAGTCCGCCGTACCGGCCGCGGAAAAGTCCGCGGCGTTGCAGATCAGCCCGCTGACCGGCTGGACCGCCTGCGCGGTACCGCTGTAGCCGTTGCCGCTGCTGTCCTGGACCTCACCGGCGGTGCCGTTCCAGCTTTGTTCGTCAAAGCGCCATTCCGCACGGGCGCGGACATTACACAGGCGCGGGCTGCCGTCCCAGTTATCGCCCGCCAGTTGATTGTTGTAGATCGACTGAATTTCCGCCGCGGACAGATTGCTGTCGAAAATCAGCAGTTCATCCAGCAACCCGTTCCAGGCCTGATTCGTTTCAAAACCTCCCCCCACCGCATCCTGATCCTGGCCGACCACAAAACCGCCGGCATCGATATCCAGCGGATCCGCATCGTTGGCGGCCGGGTGGGTGGAGCAGCCCGCCAGCGTACCGTCAAAGTAAAAGCAGCTTTCGTTGTTGGCGGTATCCCGGGTCCAGACAAAGTGGTGCCACGCGTTGTCGTTAAAAGCGGGACCGCTGATTTCCGCGGCATCGTTAAAAAAGGTAATGGAGATACCCGGGTAAAAGTCCGTATCTGCATTCATCAGCATGACCAGTTCATTGGTCACCGCTGCGTTGGCGCCGCTGATCAGAGTCTGCCAGGCATTGGTGTTGCCGGTGCGCCCCCACACCGCCAGGGTAAAATCTCCCAAACCCTGCAACGCCGCACTGTCCAGGCTGACATGATCGGTGCCGGCGGCGCTGAAATCCCCGGCCCGGCACAGTACTCCGTCAGCGCCGGTGACGGCCCCGTTAGCCGCGCCGTGGTAGCCGTTGCCGCCGCTGTCCTGCACCTCGTCCGCCGCGCCGGTCCAGGCGGCCTCATCAAAATGATAGTCCGCCACCAGGTTGGCATTGACGTTGCACAGGCGCGCGCTGCCGTCCCAGTTCAGCCCGCTGAGCACGTTGCTGTTGATGCTGCTGATTTCACCCTGGGTCAGCGCACCGTCGAAGACGTAGAATTCATCCACCAGCCCCTGCACCCCCCGCCCCGAAGTGAAGATATGGTTCAAGCCGGCAATCTCCTGGCCGATCACCAGACCGGTGGCCGCCACGTCCAGGCTGCCCTGGGGCAGGGTGAGGCATCCGCTGAGCGCGGTATCCACGTAATAACAGTTCACGCCGCCGGCCCGGGTCCAGGCCAGCTGGTGCCAGTTGCCGTCGTTGATGTCAGGGATGTTCTGCGTGCCGCCGCTGCCGCCCAACAGCCGCGGCTGCAGTTGGGTGTTGCCGGCCTTGTACCATTGCAGCTCGCCGCTGGTCACGCTGTTGGCCGCTGACACCAGCGTTTCGCGGCCGCTGCGGGTGGATTGGAACCACATGATCAGGGTGAAATCCGTCAAGCCCTGCAGCGCCGCCGGGTTCAGATCCAGATAGTCAGCACTGCCGGCCGCGCGCAGATCCGCGGCGCGGCAGAGGAACCCGGTACCAGTGTCCGCTCCCCGGGCCACGCCGTGAAACGCATTACCGGAACTGTCCCGCACTTCTTCCGCGCTGCCCTGCCAGCTTTCCGCGTCGAACCGGTATTCAGCCACCAGCGCCGCGCTAGAACCGCAGTTGCGGCTGCTGCCGTCCCAGTTCAATCCGTTGGTGAGATTGTTACGAATAGTCTGGATCTGCGGCTGCGGCAAGGCATTGTCGAAGATGTACAGCTCATCCAGCAGACCGCGCAAACCGCGGTTATTGCGGAAGCTGAAGTTCAAACCGTTCAGCTCCTGTCCGGCCACAAACCCGGTTGCGTCCACATCCAGCGCCCCCTGATTGAGATTGTTACACTCTTCCAGGCTGCCATCGACGTAAAAGCAGTTGGTGCCGCCGTTGCGGGTCCATGCCAGGTGATGCCAGACCCCGTCGCTGATGGGGCTGACATCTATACGGCCGTCCGCATCGTTGCGTACCCGCGGCAGCAACTGGCTGCTGTTGGGTTTATTCAATTGCAGTTCGCGGTCTTCGCCGCTATTGGCGGCGGACAGGATCATCTCGCGGTTGGTCCGGCTGGATTGATACCACACCATCACAGTGAAGTCGGTGAGTCCGTCTAACGCCCCTTCGTGCAAAGCCACATAATCACTTTCGCCCGCCGCTGACAAATCAGCGGCACCACACAGGTAGCCGGCCTGGGTGGTGCCGGCCGCCGCCACCCCGTGCAGGTTGTTGCCCGAGCTGTCCACCACCTCACCCGCCGTACCATTCCAGACGGCCGCATCAAACCGGTATTCCGCTACTAACGCGGCATGACCGCCGGCAGCCGGCAGCAGCGCGGCCAGCACGATGGGGATGTAACGTAAGCGGCTGATTAACATGGATTTTTTTGAAAACTACTCTTATTGAGTGTAGACAATATCCGGCAACCCGCCGGGTCATGAGCCGCCGCGCCGCGGCACATTCCCGGGCCCGGCACCGGCGGTGTGCGTGGACAGCCGAACCGCTAATACCTAGACTTGAGCCCATGCAAAATATCCTCAAAACCCTGCTGTTGCTGCTGTTGAGCGCCAGCGCTGCCGCCGGCACCCCGGACCTCAGCGGCACTTACAACATCGCCACCCTTACGCCACTGCAGCGGCCCGCTTACCTGGGTGACAAAGCGGTGATCACACCGGAGGAAGCTGAAGAACTGGCCGCCTACTGGCAAAAGCAGTTGGCCGCTGACGATACCGCCAGTGATCCTAACCGCAGCGCGCCGCCGGAAGGCGGCATTGAGTTTGCGGTGGAAGGTTTTGAAGGCGCCGCCGGCCGCGTGGGTGGTTACAACACCTTTTACGTTGACCTGGGTGACAGCCACTTCAAACTGGATGGTGAATACCGCACCTCCATTATTACCCGTCCCGCC
Source organism: Pseudomonadales bacterium (assembly GCA_028279305.1). Lineage (GTDB taxonomy): Bacteria > Pseudomonadota > Gammaproteobacteria > Pseudomonadales > Azotimanducaceae > UBA4421. The sequence goes on along the minus strand of JANQOA010000026.1, from coordinate 1,879 downwards.
AACGGCCGCCGGCCGGAACTGTCTGCCCAGGGCAAGGTCCAGTGGGCGCGGGAAAGCGCAAACTACAACACCAACACAGGTACCGCCTGGTGGCTGGAGCGCGGCGTAGGCCCGTATGACAATCCGGAGAACCGTCCGCTGGCGGAACGCTGCCTGCTGGGTTTCGGCTCCACCGCCGGCCCGCCCGCCCTGCCGGTGATGTACAACAACCTGAAACGCATTGTGCAAACCGACGATACGGTTGTGATTATCAATGAGATGAACCACGACAGCCGGGTAATCCGTTTAGACGCGGAACATCTGCCGGGCAATATGCGCAGTTGGATGGGTGACAGCGTCGGCCGCTGGGAAGGGGATACGCTGGTAGTGGAGACTGTCAACTTCCGCGAAGATCAGGCCCTGGGCATGGCCAGCCGCGACCTGCGGGTGGTAGAGCGATTCTCGCGCATCGACAAAGACACGCTGCGCTACGAATTTACCGTTCACGACCCCAACTGGAGCGAACCCTGGGGCGGCGAGTACCCCTGGCCGGCCACCGGTGACAAGGTTTATGAATACGCCTGCCATGAAGGCAACTATGCGCTGGGCGGTATCCTGCGCGGCGCCCGCCTGCTGGAACAGGAAGCAATAGCAGCCGGCGGCGGTTAGCCGATCAAGTCCGTGCGCCAGTCTTCCTGCAGCAGGCGCACCATTTCACCGATGGAGCCGAGGCGCTTGGCCGGATCCTTGCGCAGGCACTGCATAGCCACATCTTCCAGCAACTGCGGCACCCGCTGTTTCGCCACGCTGCCCGGCGCTGCCGGCTCCTCTTCCAGGATGCGGTTGATTACCTGATGGACCTTGTCGCCGCTATGCGGGGTGGCGCCGCACAACACTTCGTACAACACCGCTCCGAGGCTGTAGATGTCGGTACGCACATCAATGCCCGGATCTTTGCGCACCTGTTCGGGTGACATATACACCACCGTACCCTGTAACTGGCCTTTCTGGGTGATGTTCATATCCTCTTCCGGCGGCACCGCATCCAACGCCGCGTTCTCCGCGTCGCTGGCGCTGCCGCGGCCGACCTCGTCCCAGACTTTGGCCAACCCCCAATCCAGCAACAGTACCTCACCGTAAGGTCCTACCAGAATGTTTTCAGGTTTGATGTCCCGGTGCGCTACCCCATGAGTGTGGGCGTAGTCCAGGGCATGGCCGATCTGCACGATCACGTCCACCAGCTGCGTCAGGTCGTAGCGTTCGCGGAAATCGAGAATTTCGCGCAGCGTATAACCGTGCACCAGCTTCATGGTGAAATAGTAATGGCCGCGCTGGTCGCGGCCTATTTCATAGGTGGGCACCGTATTCGGGTGCTGCAGCATGGCGGACACCCGCGCCTCCCGCAGCAGGCGCCGTTGCTCTATCTCGTCGTCGGCAAACTCCGGTTTCAGCGTTTTGTAGCAGACCACCCGGGACAGATGCAGATCTTTACAGGATTTGATCAGCGATTTGCCGCCCTTGGCAATTGTGGTGAACAGCGCGTACCGTGTGCTTTTGGCCGGATCTTTCGGTAACGGCCGGTCGGTATCTTCCAGCAGGACCTGACTGTAGTCTTTTGGGGGTTGGGGAAAATTCAGCATATGCAGCAGACGTACATCCTGGCAGAGTGTTTAAGCCGGTTGAAATTGTACCCGGGATACCGCCGCAGCATAACAGCCGCCGCGTTATTGTTGCTGCTGAGCCTGCTGATGCTGAGCCCCGCGGCCGCCGCCCAGTCCCAGCCGCTGGAGCGCCTGCATCTTTTGATTCCCGGCGCCGCCGGCGGCGGCTGGGACCGCACCGCCCGCGGTACCGGAGAGGTGCTGAGCCGGGCCGGTCTGATCGGCCAGGTGACCTATGA
>JANQOA010000257.1 GCA_028279305.1 Pseudomonadales bacterium | reverse complement strand
TATACGCGGCATCGGTCAGTCGGACTTTGCCTTCAACCTGGAACCCGGGGTGGGTGTATATATCGACGGGGTTTACTACGCGCGCGCCATCGGCTCGGTGGTGGACCTGCTGGACCTGCAGCAGGTGGAAGTGCTGAAAGGTCCCCAGGGGACGTTATTCGGGCGCAATACCATTGGCGGGGCGCTGAACATCACCACCCGGCCGCCGGCGGAAACATTTGGTTATCAGGGGGAACTGACCACCGGGCGCTACAACCGCACGGACCTTCGCGGTGCCGTGGACGTGCCGATTATTGATGGCGTGCTGTTGTCGCAGGTGGCGTTTTCCTCAAAAAACCGCGACGGATATCACCGGCGGCTGAATTTCCCCGGCACGTTTGTCACCGACCGGGGGCGTTTCACCGGCAGCGGGGACGAAGAGTTTTATTCCCGCCAGGGTAATGCCGACACCGACACGGTGCGTGCCAAACTGCACTGGCTGGTGAACGACTCGGTTGACATCATGCTGTCCGGCGACTACTCCAATACCGACGAGCAGGCGGCGCCCAATACGCTGATCGCCACCTTTCCGAATGCGCCGGATCCCGCTGACGGCTTGCTGGGCTTTTTCCACAACACCTGCATCAGCGCCCCCGCCGGTGCGGTGGCGCCATTCTGCGACGCCCAGCGCGCCGTGGTTGGCGGCGCCCTGGCCGGGGTTAACCTGGACGCGACCAATACCAACGACCGTCTGGTTTATGGTGACCAGTTCCTTACCGGGCAGCGGGACCGCTCGTACGGAGCCGGACCCAACTTTTCCAAAGTGGAGGCCAAGGGCGCATCGGTGACGGTGAACTGGGCGGTTAACGACCGCATCAACTTTAAATCGATCAGCGCCTGGCGCGATATCGACACCGCTTTCGGCACGGATGTGGATGGCGCCCCCAGCGTTATTAACGATACGTCTTTCGAGATGGATCAGGAACAGTTCTCCCAGGAGTTCCAGCTCAGCGGCCTGGCCCTGCAGGGCCGCATGAACTGGCTGTTAGGGCTGTACTACTTCCAGGAGGACGGCATCCTCATCGACTATCCGGTGTTCGGCGGCGGGTTGGTGCAGATTTTTGGCCCGAACGATCTGGACAATGAAGCGCTGGCGGCGTTTGGTCATATCAACTACTCGTTCACCGACCGGTTCAGCGTCACCGCCGGCTTGCGTTTCACCCGGGAAGAAAAGGAATTTGCCGGCGGCCAGCGCGATCTGAACGCATTTGCGTCATTTATCGGGTTGCCGCCTGCCGCCTTTCCGGACCCCACGGATTTCACCCTGTACTTTCCGCCCGGCACCAACCGCCGTACGTTCAACAATCTGTCACCCAAAATCGGCTTCGAATACCGCGTCTCGGAGCGGATTCTCACCTATGTGTCTTATGCGGAGGGGTTCAAGAGCGGTGGTTGGACCACCCGGGCAACCCTGCCGATTCTTGCCGCTCCGGAATTTGATGAGGAAACCGCCACCACCTATGAACTGGGATGGAAGTCCGAGCTTGCCAACCGGCGCCTGCGCCTGAACGCAGCGGCGTTTTTCACCGACTACGAAGATCTGCAGATCACCGTGCAGCGGGGCCTGTCACCGTTTTTTGAAAACGCCGCGCAGTCCGAAATAAAAGGTGTGGAAGTCGATTTCGAATGGCTGGCCAGCGAACGGCTGTCGCTGAGCGGCGCCCTGGGTTATCTCGATGCGGAATACACGGAACTGGCCGCGGGGGCGGTGCTGCAGGACAACTTTGTCTTCAACAACACCCCGGAGCATAGTTATACGTTGTCCGCGGACTACGATTTCCCGCTGCGCCGCGGCGGGGTGTGGAACCTGCGGGTAGACTGGGCGTACCGCGATGAACAGGCCAATGACGCTGAAAACACGCCGCAGCTGTTCTCGGACAAGGTCAGCCTGGTTAATGCCGCCCTCAGTTACCGCAACCGCGATGACACCTGGGAACTGATACTGGGCGGCACGAACCTGAGCGACGAGCGGTATCTTGTCTCCGGCTTCCGCCAGCCCGGGGCCGGTGTCATTGACGGTAATTACTCGCGGCCGCGGGAGTGGTACCTTACCTTCCGCTTCCACGGCGGCGACTAGCCGGCCTGACAACATTACACACGGGAGACGATTGTGACCCATGCAAAATTTCTAGCTGCGGCGGTGCAGCATGAGTCGGTGCTGCACGATGCGGCAGCGGGCCTGGACAAGGCACTGGCGATTAT
>JANQOA010000021.1 GCA_028279305.1 Pseudomonadales bacterium | reverse complement strand
GGATAACGTGCCCGGGTACCGCTACCCCGGCGTTCTGGCAGGCGGTGCTTTCATAAGATTCGATGGCGTATTCCGGCACCGAAGGCAGACCGGACATTTTTCCGCTCATCACGCTGTGCGCGTAGTTCCAGACCTGGGCGTGCCGGTGGCCTCTGGGCAGGCGCAGGATGTCCCGCTTGGCGGCATCAAAGTTCTCCGCCAGCAAATAGGCTACCGCTCTCGCCAGTACCATGCGGGGATCGTCCGGCAGGCGCTGCAGGCTGCGGCTGAAGGCTTCCGCCGCCTCGGGGTATTGTCCTCTGCGCAGGTATTCCAGACCGTTCAGATAAGTGGCCATGGCCGGATCTTTGGCCTGATTCCTCAACGCCTGCGCAGCGCCTGCGGGCGGCTCGGGGAGGCCGGCCGGAGAGCCTGCGGCAGGCGCTGCCGCGCCCCGTTCAACCAGCTCCTGGACGTCGTCCAAAGGCGTTTGCATGGCACCTTGGGAGGCACCCTGAGAGGCCTCGTCGCCGGAGCACGCGGCCAGCAACAGTGCTGCGCTGAATAGCCCGATGCGTAACAGATGTGTCTGCATTTTGTTCCTCGATACCGCCGGTTCTCAGCCGCACGGGTGATGACTTCGCTGTATAGACGCACGGCAGCGGTTTTTTTTGCATGCCTGGTGCACAACGCCAAAATGAACAAACCTTGTTGATCATAACAATGAATTGGGCGTAGCATCATTTGCGTAAGACGGGCAGATCATCGAGGCTGACGGGAGGGGAACCATGGCCAACGCGATTTACGACCTTCACCTGCAGGGCGGCACCGTTGTTGATGGCACAGGTGCGCCGCGGTTCCAGGCGGATGTGTGGATAAAAGACGGGCAGGTGGCGCGCATTGGCGATACGCCGCAGGGTGGCGGCGCGCAAGCCCGGCACACCATAGACGCCGCCGGGCTGGTGGTTGCGCCCGGTTTTGTCGACCTGCATACCCATTACGATGCTCAGATACGCTGGGATCCCTGGTGCACCATTTCCGGCTGGCATGGCGTTACTTCGGTGGTGCTGGGCAACTGCGGGTTTGGCTTTGCACCGGTGAAGCCCGATTTCCGCGAACGCTCCATGCTGACCATGACCCGCACCGAGGCCATTCCTTACGAATCCATGAAAGCCGGTATGGACTGGGATTGGGAAACCATCCCCGAATATATGGACAGTCTGGAGCGGGCGGCGAAAGGTGTAAATGTCATCCAATACATGCCCACCGCCTCTTTGATGACCTACGTGATGGGGCTGGAAGCGGCCAAGTCACGGCCGGCCACAGCGGCTGAACGCGCGCGGATGCAACAATTGTTACGTGAAGGCATGGACGCAGGCTTGTGCGGTTTTTCAATTCAACGGCTGGGCCCGGACTCGGTGCAGGCCGACTTTGATGGTTCCCCCATGGTTACCGACACCATGGCGGACGAAGATATTCTGGCGCTGGCGGAAGTGCTGCATGAACGGGATGAGGGGTTCATCCAGATCACCCAGGCCGCAGGGCCCATCAAACAGGATCTGGCTTTCCTCGAGAAACTGGCGGCCACGGCGCAGCGCCCCATTCTGCACAATGTAGTTGCCCCGGCGCGCAAAGACCCCGAAGTGCACCGCCGCCCGCTGCGCTGGGTGGAGAGCTGCCGCGAGCGCGGGTTGCCGATTTACGCCCAGTGCGCTACCGGCCGCTCCGGTTTTGCGTTTACCCTGGAACACTGGAACCTGTACGACGCGTCGCCCGCCTGGCGCGCGGTCACCACCGGTTCCAAAGCGGACAAGCTGCAGAAAATGCAGGATCCGCAACTGCGCCGCCGGTTGATTGATGAAGCTGAAGAAGCGGACCGCCGGCTGCAGGTGATTCAGGCCGGAGTGGGCGGCAACCCGCGCCACCTGCTGGTGCAGGATGTGGGCGGACACAGCGCTCTGGAGCAATATGTCGGCCTCTCGGTGGGTGACATCGCTTCTGAGCAGAGTAAACACCATATCGAAGTGATGCTGGACCTGTCGTTGCAGGGGGATCTGCAGGTGGAGTTTCTGGGGCCGGACAAAGGTTCCAACGCGGAATTTATTGCTGAGATGATGACCGACTCGGAATACGCCATTCCCGGTGTCTCCGATGGCGGCGCGCATACCAAATTTTTCACCGGCGGCTCCTATACCACGGACTTCCTCACCTGGCTGGTCCGCGACCAGCAGGTGGTGAGCCTGGAGCAGGCACACTACCGTTTGTCCAATCTGCCGGCCCAGGCGGCGGGTTTCAAAGACCGGGGGGTGCTGGCTGAGGGTGCCGCGGCGGACCTGGTGGTCTACGACCTGGGTGAGCTGGCGATCGACCCGCCGTGGATTGGCGGCATAGAACACGACCTGCCCGCGGGTGAATGGCGGCGGGTGCAGCGCGCCGTGGGTTACAAAGCCATCATTGTGAACGGCACGGTAACCTTTGCCGACGGCGAATGTACCGGCGCCACCCCCGGCAAGCTGTTACGGCACGGTCACGCCGCTTGAGGATTGGTGTGCCGCGCCACCCAGCGCAGCACATCAGCGTGGTCCAGCAGGCCGACAACGTTGCCCTGCACCACAACCGGCAGTGAGTGCCGGCTCTCTGACAACTGGCTCAAAGCGTGGTCGAGGGCTTTGCGTGCTTTCGCTTCGCCCGCCAGGCTGTTTTCCGGAGTCAGCGGCAAAGCCAGATCCTGCAACCGGCACTCGGGGTTGTAATGCCGTTGCAGGTCTATATCAGCGCTGCGTACGTAGCCTGCCTGACGGTCCTGATCCTGCAGCGGCCAGATATCCTGTTTACTGCGCAGCAGGTGTTCATCTATAAACTCTTTAACCGGCATATCCGCCGGCAGGGTTTCAAACCGGGTGCGCATGAGCGCGCTGACATCAAATCCCTGCATAGCCTGTTGCACCAGTACCCGGGTGACGCTGAGAGAGGCCAGGTAATGGATAAACCAGCCGATTAAGGCGGTCCAGATGCCGTTCAGCAGATCGCCGCGGAACAGCAGCACAAATCCCCACGCCACCAGCAGCCAGCCGATGCCGCGCCCGACCCCGGCCGCGCGGCGGGTGGCCCAGGCGTAGTTGCCGCTATGCCACCACAGGACCGCCCGGAACAGGCGGCCGCCGTCCATGGGGAAGCCGGGTAACAGGTTGAACAACGCCAACAGAAAGTTAATGGCTGCCAGCCACAGCGCCACCGTGGTCAGGCCGCTGAGTTGCGACATGTCGATGCCGCCGTCAGCAGTCTGCGGTACCGCTGAACCCGCCAGGCCCGCGGCCAGCAGAAAGAACGCGCAGGCGAATATCAGACTGGCCAGCGGTCCCGCCCCGGCAATCAGCATCTCGTCTTTTGGGGTTGCGGGTTCAGCCTCCATTTCCGCCACCCCGCCAAACATAAACAGGGTGATTTGGTGCACCGGCAGGTTGCGCCGTTTGGCGGTAAGGCTGTGCGCCAGTTCGTGCCCGAGCAACGAGGCAAAAAACGCCACAGCGGCCAGGCCGGCATAAAAGCCCGGCAGCAGCAGGGGCCACTGCGGATGCCATTCGCGCAGCATGCCGGACAGGCTGGCGCTGATCAGCACAAAAATGACAATCGCAGAGAGGTGCAGGCGGATATGTATACCCGCAATACTGCCCAAGCGCCAGGCGGCCCGGGCAGAAGTGGATTTGCTTGTCGGCACAGTGCGCTCCGCGTTTCAGGCGGGATCATTCTGCAACAGATTCAGCAGGCGGGGTGTAAGGGAAAAGCGCAGGAACCGGGTTGCCGGTTAGTGGATTTTACGCATTTACTAAACCGAGGCCGAGCCGGTAAAAGTGAACCGGCCGGGCGATTAGCGGTTGCAGGCGGCTAAAAGTCAAACGAAAAACTCAGCATCACTGCCGTGTTTTCGTAGTCGTCCAGACCAGTGTCCCCTATCACAAATGCTGCATCGTTGCGGCCGGGGCTCTCCACGTCGGAGGTCAATAAATGCGCCACTACAAGCTCCATCCCTATTTGATCGGTAAGTTGCTGGCGCCAGCCCAGTTCGAAAACGTGTTGCGTCACATCCACCTGCCAGATGATATACAGGGATTCGGCGATGGTGCCGTTGTTGTTGAACGAGTAGCGGCCGAACGCGGGGTCGTCCGCGAATACATCGTGAATATTCAGCCAACCCGGCAGGCCGGATGAAAAGGCGGGGCGCAGCGGAACGGTGGCGTCCTCATCACCTTCCCAGTAGCTGTATTCAAAAAACAATGCAGTCTTGTCCCTGACAAACCAGTCGAAGTGCAGAAAACCGCCAACACGCTCCTGATCAAAAACCTGATCTTCGCGCCAGAAGCCGGGGCAGTTAACGTTGCTGCGCTCGGGACACAGACCGGTGGAATTGTCCTGATCGCGGTCCAGATAACGTATACCGGCGCTGGCACCGAACTTTGGCGTGAAGCGTTTCCCCAGTTGAATTTCGGCTTCCAGCCAGTCGCCGTCGCGGATGCGGCTGTCAAAATCGGCGAAAGTCTGGCTGACGTTTATCGAGTACCAGGGTGCGGTAAATGCAGAGCCAAATTCGCCGTTATAGCTCAGCGCCAGGGTATAACCCTTGTTGGTAAGATCACTGTAATCGTCCACACCGTTGTAAAAACCGGTCAGGGAGATACTCATTTCCCTGGACTGCTGCTTGATCAGGTCGTACCCGATGGTTGCCGAAATCTGGTAGGTAAGGTCATCCAGTTCCTCGTCGCCGAGAAACTGGGGATCAACTTCGTCACCGCCGAGGTTGATGTTGCTTTCCCAGCGTGTCCCCAGCTCAACACCAAAATTGAAGCGATCCCCGGTATCTGCATGGACCACACTCATGGGCAGGATCAGCAGTGCCCAAATTGCGTAAGACCTGTTTGTGTTCATGGGCTGAGTTCCTTTTTCTGAGTTGCCAGTTGTTCCCTTGACTGTGCCACCGCGTCCACCCTGTTTGACAGTCCCCACCCCAGCGATACTAGCAAAAAAGCCTTTATATGCCATGCCCGGGTTGCCGGGCCCGCATGTATGCCTACGTTGAATCCTCCCTCTAATAACTTATGATGAAATATGAGCATCAGGCTTGGTCTGGCAGGGAGCCGATGATCCAATTGAATTGTGCGGAACAAGCGTGAGCGTAACCGAAACGTTACAGCCATATCTGGGCGCGGAGCCATACGCCTTTGTTTGCTATGACTATGCAAACGCGGAGGCGCTGGCGCGCGATGTTGCACCCCTGGTCGGCGCCGGCGTGCGCTGCTTTTTTGATGAAACCTCGCGCACCGGGTCACGCTGGTCGGACGACTTTGCCGCCCGCCTGCTGGCGGCCAGGCTGTTTATCCTGTTCATCGCCGATCAGAATGCCGCAACGGAAAGGACCCGGCGTGAGCTGAGTTTTGCCATTGATGCAAAAATCCCGGTGATCGCCGTGAAACTGGATGACAGTGACACACCGCCGGGCATCCGCCTGTTGCTGGCCAGCGAGACGGTGTTGAATTATGTACATCTGCAGGCAGGTGAAGTGCCCGCAAAATTGACGTCACACCTGCAGCAAGCTGGTTTCGACAGTGTATTTGTGCAACAGGACGCGGAAACCGTGTTTGCCCAACTGGATCAGTTGGGCCCCGGAGACTTGCTGGTGGATCGCTTCCAGTTGCTGGAACGTATCGGCAAGGGCGGCATGAGTTTTGTATACAAAGCCAAAGACACCGAGACCTATGGGGAACCCACGGTTGCCGTAAAAATTATCAACCCCAAATTCGCAGCACACCCGGATTCGTTGGTGACCCTGAAACGGGAAACGGCGAAAACACAGATTCTCAATCATCCGAATATTGTTAACGTCAGGGATTTCCGCAACGACGGCCCCATTGCGTTCATGTGGATGGAGTTCCTGGAGGGTGAGTCTCTGTCCGAGCGGCTGAAGCGCCAACAGAAAATTTCAGCGGAAGAAGTTGATTTGATTCTGCGGGGCATCAGCGACGGACTCGACCACGCGCACAAAAAAGGCATTGTGCATGCCGACTTCAAACCCGGCAATGTGATGCTGACCGCATCACCGGTCACCGATCCCGGCCAGGTCAGACTGATTGATTTTGGTATTGCTCTGGCTTACAGGTCTGATCAGGACAATACCAAAACAGATACCATTTTCGACCCGGCAAAGCTGGGGGCTTATACCCCTGAATACGCCAGTCCGGAGCTCATCGGGCGCGAGGTAGGCGCGCATCCCAGTGACGATGTTTATGCGTTGGCCTGCATTACTTATGAAATGATCACGGGCCGTCACCCGTTCGGCAGAACCTCCGCGGAACTGGCCGGCCAGGCAAATCTGCGGGTACAGGAAGATCCGGCGCTGACGCCCACCCAGTTGGATGCCATTAGACATGGATTGATGTTCAAGCGCGGCGAGCGCACGCCAAACGTCATGGCGTTTTATGCTGAGTTTAGCGGCGGCAGCAGCCGGCGCCCGCGGCGGCCCAGCGGTGAGACGCGGGTTAACGAAGACCTGGATGCAA
>JANQOA010000016.1 GCA_028279305.1 Pseudomonadales bacterium | reverse complement strand
TCCGCCGCCCGTTGTTTGATGGCGCTGATCACCGGCTGCACGTCAGCGGCGTTTTCGATGCCCGCCTGCCAGCCGGTGCCCCACGCCGCAGTCCGTTCGATAGCTTGTTTCGCCGATCCGCCCACCCACAACGGCAGGGGGTTCTGTATGGGTTTGGGGGCAATGGTCGCCTGCTCGAGCTGGTAATAATCGCCGTTGAACGATACCTCGTCCTCGCGCCACAAACGGGACATGATCTGCAGGCCTTCGTCGGTGCGCTTGCCGCGCCCCTTGGTCGGCGTGCCGGTTGCGGTGAAATCTTTGGACAGGGCGCTGCCGACGCCGAACGCAGGCAACAGCCGCCCCTCGCTGAGCACATCAATGGTGGCGCATTGTTTGGCGGTCAGCACCGGATTGCGCAAGCCCAGACTGGCCACGTTCATGCCGAACTTCAGCTTCTTCGAACCGCCGGCCAGTGCTGCCATGACACTCATGGCCTCCAGATTGGGCGCGGCGTCGATGATGCGGTCGCTTTGCCAGATGGAGTCCACGCCGCCGTTGTCGCAGATGTCCACCCAGCGCCAGAAGCCGCGCGCGTCGTCAAATACGAAGTTGGCGATGCCGATACCCGCGCCTATACCCATGTCCTGCTCCCTGCCTGTTGCATATCCAGCCGCTGTCTAGAAACCCGCTGCATTTTCCCGTCTGTCCATGCGGTCGCGCAAGCGGTCTCCCAGGGTGTTAAACGCCCACACCGTAACCGCCAGGCACAAGCCCGGGAATATCAGCAGCCAGGGTGAAGATTCCATGGTCTGTACGCCGTCAGCCACCAGCACGCCCCAACTGGTGTCGGGCTCCTGCACGCCGAGGCCCAGAAAGCTGATAAAACTCTCTGCCAGAATTACCCCCGGGATGGCCAGGGTGGCATAGACCACCACCGGTCCCGCCACGTTCGGCAACACGTGCCGGTACAATAAGCGGCCGGTGGATGCGCCCATGGCGCGCGCCGCTTCGATATAACCGGCCCGCCGCACGCGCAGGGTCTGGCCGCGCACGATGCGGGCGATATCCAGCCAGAACAGCGTCCCCAGCGCGGCAAACAGCAGATAGGGGTTGCGGCCGAACACCACCACCAGCAGGATAACAATCAGGATAAGCGGCAGGCTGTAAAGGGCGTCAACGATGCGCATCATGAGCTGGTCGGCGCTGCCGCCGAGAAAACCGGCGGCCATGCCCCAGGGCACGCCGATGCAGAGGCTCACGGTGATGGCAATCAGCGCTACCGTCAGCGACACCCGCGCGCCCATCATGGTACGCACAAACAGATCGCGGCCGACCAGATCGGTACCGAACCAGTGAGCCGCGGACGGTGCGGCTTCCAGCGCTTCCCAGTCCATGGTTTCCGGGTCCCAGCCGGACAATGGCGGACCCAGCAGCGCACCCCCTGCAATGACCAGCAGCAGGCCGGCGGCCAGAGCAACGGCGCGGCTGTTCACGACACCCTGATGCGCGGGTCGAGCCAGCCGTACAACAGGTCAACCAGCAGGTTAAACAGCAGGATGGCGCTGGAGTAAACCACCACCACCCCCATCACCAGGGTGTAGTCCCGGGCCAGCGCTCCCTGCACAAAATAGCGGCCTATACCCGGCAGATCAAAAACCTGTTCCACCACCACCGAGCCGGTTAACAGCCCGGCTGCCGCCGGTCCCAGAAAAGACACCAGCGGGATGGCGGCCATGGGCAGAATGTGGCGCAGCAGTATGCGCTGCCTGCTTAAACCCTTGGCGCGGGCGGTGGTGACGTGGGGTTCGCCGGCCAGTTCAACAACGCTGCCGCGGATCAGCCTGGCCACGGCCGCGGCGTAGGGCAGCGCCAGCGCAATGACCGGCAGCACAAAGTGCGCTGTGCTGCCGCTGCCGCCGGCGGGCACCCAGGAAAGGGTGACCGCAAACAGCAGGATCAGCAGCGGCGCCACCACTATGGTGGGCACCGCAAGCTGCAGGTTGTTGATACTCATCAGGGCCACATCCAGCAGCGAGCCGGGTTTTTGCGCCGCCAGCACCCCCACCAGCAGGCCGCTGACCACCGCCAGCAACAGCGCGCTGAAACCGAGGCCGGCGCTGGTGGGCAAACCGCTGGCCACCAGATCGTTGACGGAGAAGTCCTTCTGCCTGAATGAAGGCCCCAGGTCGCCGTGGGCCAGCTTGTTTAGATAAGAGGCGAACTGCTGGTACAGGGGCGCATCGAGACTGTACGCGGCTTTCAGATTCGCCTCTATTTCCGGAGGCAGGCGCCGTTCGCCGTCAAAGGGGCCGCCCGGCGCCAGCCGCAGCAGGAAAAACACAGCGGTCACCACCAGCAGGAAAGTTACGGCGGCAAACCCGGCCCGGCGCAGCAGCAGAAAAATCATGTTGGGCTTATTGCCACGAAAGGTAACGGCTTTGATGAATGTCGCGGCTGTTTTCGTGCCAGCCGCGCAGCTTCGGGCTGACCAGCCGGCGTACGGTGGTGCTGTACAGGGGCACCACAGCGTAATGGTGGACGGCCAGCGCGGCAGCTTCATGCAGGTGGCGGTTGCGGCCGGCAACGGTGGTCTGCATCTGCGCGCGGTTGATCAGGCGGTCAAACTCCGCGTTGCTGAAACCGCCGTAATTTACATTGCCGATGTCCGACTGCAGCAGGGTCAGATAGTGTTCCGGGTTGTTTTCGCCCACCCAGCCGGCCCAGGCAACCTGAAACTTGCCTTGACGCAGGTCAGCGAAATGGTTGCGCAATTCAGCCTGCTGCAGCACCGCGTTCACGCCTATCTGTTTCCACATGCCGGTGATGGCCAGGTTTACTTTTTTGCCTTCAATGCCGGCCACATGCCGCAATTCCAGTTGCAGGGGGTTGGACCTGCCGTAGCCGGCGTCCGCCAGCAGTTCGCGGGCCTGCTGCAGGCGCCGGCGGTAAGGCAGATCAGCGTGGGGCAGGGTGGCGGGCTCATAACCCTGAATCAAACTTGGCGCAAAGCTGAACGCCGGCTTGTTGCCGGAACGCAGCACCTTGTCGGTGAGAATGCGCTGGTCTACCGCCAGCGATAAAGCCTGCCGCACCCTGACGTCGGCAAACGGCGCCTGCCTGGTGTTGAATACCAGATACATCATGGACAGCAGCCCGGACATGCGCAGGCTGTCGGGGTAGTTTTTGCGCACGGACGGCAGCTCGCCCACCGGAAACGTGCCGATCGCGTGCAATTCATTGTTACGAAAGCGGTTATAAGCACTCTGTTCGTTCACCACCGGGTGATAGTAGACGTCGCGGATGCCGGCCGGCGCAAAAAATCTGCTGTTGGCCTGCAGCAGGATATGCGCCTGGGGCTGCCATTCGCGCAGCACATAAGCGCCGTTGGAAACCCAGTTGGCCGGTTTGATCCAGTTGTCGCCGTGTTTTTCGATCTGATGCCTCGGCACCGGGAAAGCGGTTGGGTACAGCAGGCGTTCCGGCAGGTAGGGGTACGGCCGGCTGAGGGTCAGCACCAGGGTGTGCGGGCCGTTGCCGGCCACCCCCAGTGCCTCCGGCGGCAGGGCGCCGCGGTTAACCTCCGGGGCGTTTTGCAGCATGTACATGAAATAGGCCAGCGACGCCGCGGTGTCCGGGTCCTGCAGGCGGCGGAAGGCGTAAACAAAATCCTCCGCGGTCAGCGCCGTGCCGTCCGACCAGGTCATATCCGCGCGCAGCTTAAACGTCCAGGTCAGGCCGTCTTCGCTCACCTGCCATGACTCCGCGGCGCCGGGTACGATGTTGCCGTGGGCGTCAAAAGTGGTCAGGCCCATGAACAGGTCGTTCAACAGGGTTTCCTCCAGCCGCAGGTTGTAGCGGTGGGGGTCCAGGGTCTCCGGTTCTCCCGGGCTGGCCAGGTGCAGGGCGGGGCTGTCAGCCCGGCTCTGATATGTGAATAAGCTTGTTAGGCACAGGATCAGGCTGATGGCAGTACGCCATGCAGCCGGCATCCGACAATACTGATCTTGCATCGGGATTTGTCTGCTAAAATGTCACCCGCGGCAATGGCCGTACAGGCTCAATGTTGTTTCGCGCCAGGCGCATTTTACGGTCCGGCCTGATTACTGCTTGAAGTTCAAGCCCGACGCAATACTAGCACGCTGGAAAATATTCATGGCCCACAGTCTGATAGCCGATATCGGCGCCACCAATGCACGTTTTCAGCTGTGTGGAAACGGTGACTTGCTGGGTGAACCGCTGATTCTGGAGACCGCCGCTTATACCTCGGTGGAGGCTCTGCTGCAGCAGGTGCGGGTCCATCTGAACTGCGCTGAAGTCAAGCGCGGGCTGTTTGCCGTGGCCGGGCCCGCGGATCAGGCCGGCAATATCACGGTGACCAATACCGGTCTGGTTTTTGATGCAGCGGTCTGTACAAGCCAGGTGGGTGCCGAGGTGGAACTGGTTAACGACTTTTTTGCCCTTGCTCATGGTGTCCCGTACTTTTCGGAGCTCACCCAGCTGGGCGGGACAACCCCCCTGGAGGGCGGCAACAAAGCCCTGCTCGGCCCAGGCTCGGGATTGGGCATGGCCACCATTGTACCGTCCGGCGGCGGATGGCAGGTGATTGCGTCGGAAGGCGGTCACGCGGACCTTGCCGTGGGCAGTGCGCTGGAGGCTGAACTATGGCAGCTGCTGACGCAACAACACGGCCATGTATGCTGGGAGACGGTGTTGTGCGGGCCGGGCTTGCAGCACCTCTATCAGGCCATGTGCGGGGTGTGGGGGGCAGCAGCGGAAGCGCTGAGCCCGGCCCAGATCACTGAACGCGGCTGCAGTCTGCAGGATCCGGTCTGCCATCAGACCATGGAGAGCTTCTGCGGGCTGCTGGGCAGTGCCGCGGGTAACCTGGCGCTGACGGTAACCGCGGCCGGAGGCGTTTACATCGGCGGCGGCATAGTGCCGCAGATGCTGGACTTTGTGCGCACCAGCCCGCTGCGCCGGCGCTTTGAGGAGCGGGGCGATCTGTCCGACTATATCAGCGGTATTCCGCTTTATGTCATTACCGACAACCACCCGGGTCTGATGGCGGCGCTGCATTGTCTGCGCAGCCGCGCCGGGTTGGCCTGAAGCAGCCGCAGCGGAATTCAGCCGGACTGGCTGCGGCCGCGGTCCTGGATCTGCGCCCGTCTGGCCGCCACCTTGTCCGCCCGAACTTCCTGCCGGGCATGGGCCCGGCTGGCCTGCTGCTCGATGTCCAGGCCGTTGTCCAGGGTGCTGTGCCAGCCGGCATCCATAATGCGGCGGATTTCATCCCGGGTGGCTTTGTCGGTGGACATGATGTCCCGGGCCAGTTGGCGGCAGACCGGCAGCAGCTCCCCGGCCGCAACCACACGGTTAACCAGGCCCCAGGCGCAGGCGGTTTCAGCGTCCAGGAAATTGCCGGTCAGGCTCAGTTCCTTGGCCCGGTTGATGCCGATCAGGCGCGGCAGACGCTGGGACAAACCCCAGCCAGGCACCACGCCTACCCGGGCGTGGGTGTCGGCAAAGCGGGCCGCGGGGCTGGCGATGAGAAAATCGCACATCAGGGCAATTTCGAAGCCGCCGGTAATGGCAAAACCGTTTACCGCGCCGATCACCGGTTTGCCCACGGCTGCAATAGCGTCACTCAGATCCGTGCTCGACAGCGTCGTCTCGGGCGCCTGTTCGCCGCCCAGTTCCTTCAGGTCCAGACCAACGGTGAATGCCCGCCCGGCGCCGGTCAAAATAATGACTTCTACCGCCGTATCTTCAGCGAGTTGGGTAAACACCTCAGCGATGCGGTTGCGTAAAGCGGCGGACAAAGCGTTCAGCGCGTCCGGCCGGTTTAGAGTGACCTCCGCCAGGCCGTTTTCGCGATGCACCAGCACCAGATCTTCCGCCACCCCAGGCCTCCCGGTTGTTGTTTCGGGCCATTCTAGCACGCTCGCATCTACCCCTAGAAAAGGCTAGGATTTGAAGGTTATGGTTAAGTCGCGTGGGGGTAGGTTTGCGCCTGGCGGACTTTGTTGTCAGTTACAGCCTGCAGATTAACAACCGCTGCCTGAGGTATCTCGCGGAATGTGATGTACAGCGCCCGCATGTGGAGGCGGTGACATCACCGTCCCGCGCGGAGCCGCTGCAGGCGGAAATGCACACCGTGTATGCGGAAAGCCTGCTGGCGCGGGACAGCCGGCGCCTGGCGAGTATGTGGGCGCTGACCGGTCTGGCGGGCAAAGCCTCCGGCAGCAGCCTGGCGGCGCACATTGAAGAGCTGCAGAAGCAATCCGCCAACCTCGCGGACGTGGCTTCCGCGCGGCGCCTGGCGTTGCGGCTGGCGTCACTGGCCCAGGATGACGAAGACGCCCAGGCGATGCTGCAGACCGCCCGCCAGCTGCCTGCGGATTCCGCGCCCACCTGGGATCGCTTGAATGAACTGTTCGCGGCGGACAGCGGTTACTGGCGGCAACCCCGGCACTTTGAGGAGCTGGATGACGAGTTGCTGATCGGCCGGATTGCGCGCAGTTACCGTAAAGGCTACCGCCTGGCCAGAGAGCTGCAGGCCATCAAGAACAATCCGGACCGCTTTGCCTGGTTGACGGAAAAGCACGTCAAGCTGTGCGGCTGGGTGCAGGCCTGCGCCCACCAGATGGAACTTCTGCGTTCCGGGCTGTCAGATACCAGCAAAGCCCAATTGTGGTACATGGACAAGCTGGCGGACACGTTGCGCATGCGCGCCGGGCTGGTTGAACTGGCTCAGCGCGAGCGGGACGCAGCCGCGGAGCAAGTGCAGTCGGAACAGGCGCAGTCGGAACAGGCGCAGGTTGAAAAGATGCGGGCGGAGCAGTTGCAAGCAAAAAGCGCGCGGCAGCGGTCCGGCCGTTATATCAGTGACCAGATCGCCAAAATGGATAAGCGCACGCTGCGTCTTCTGGCTAACTGCTTTCCCTGCAAACCGAAGAAGTTCAGCGCCATGATGCATCAGAGCATCGAAGGTCTGGCTCTGCACAACATCAGGTTGATGGTTCCCGGCGGCGGCCGGGATGAAGCGCAGCCTGCCGGTGCGGCGGGTGCTTAGACCGCGGACGGGTTGCTGAATTTAAATAAGCTGGTTGTTAACAAGAATGGATAAAAACGTTATGCCTCTCAATTTCTTAACCTGGCTGCGCGCCGCTTCGTCAGCCCTGCTGCTGGGCGCGCTGTTGAGTCTGTCCGCGCCGGCGGCCGCGGATGATTATTCCGCCCAGTGGGGCCCGGCGGTGGGTGCCGGCATGCCGCTGCTGGCGGCCGCTGACCAGACAGGCGCCAGCCGCAGCCTGGAAAATCTGGCCGGCGAGCAGGGTTTGCTGCTGTTTCTCAACCGCTCGGCGGAATGGTGACCCTTCTGTAAACACCAGTTCGTGCAACTGGAAGAATGGCGTGATGAATTTGCGGCAATTGGCGTCAACGTTGCCGGCATGACTTACGACAGCCAGGAGGTTCTGGCCGGGTTCCACGCTGAGGAACAGCTCGGCTATCCGCTGCTGCGCGATGTGGATGCGCAACACGTGAATGCCCTCGGCATCCGCAACGAAGACTATGAAGAAGGGCACCAGGCTTACGGCATCCCCCATCCCGGTATTCTGTTTATCGGTGCGGATGGGGTTGTCAAAGCCAAGTACGCGGTGCCCGGTTACCGGCGGCGGCCTCCGTTTGAAGCCCTGCTGGAGCATGTAAAAAGTACCCTGCAATAAGGGAGATTAGCCGCCGCGCGGTTGATTTAGCCGCGCACCACCGTTTAAATGCGCGGCACCATGGTAATGATGTATTGCAAGCGTGTGTTCTGCTGCCTGCTGGCAATTTTTGCCCTCAGCGGCTGTGCCAGCCTGGTCAGCAATGTCACCCAGGGCTTTGCGGAAGATCTGGCCACCGCCATTCTCGATAACGAAGATCTGGCCATGGTGCGCGACGGCGCGCCGGCCTATCTGATTCTGATCGACAGTCTGGTGGCGCGCTCCCCGGATGACGCTTTTCTGCTGCGCCAGTCTGCGACATTGCATTCCGCTTATGCGGCCGCTTTTGTCGCTGATGAAACGCGCGCCAGGCTGCTGCATGACAAAGCGCGGCGGCAGGGGCTGGAGGCAGCCTGTCAGAGCCTGCCGGATGCCTGTGACCTGGACAGCCGCAACTTCAAGGCGTTTACCGGCTGGCTGGCTGAACGCAAGCGCAAGGACGTGCCGGTGCTGTATGCGCTGGCCACCACCTGGGCCGGCTGGGTGCAGGCGAACAGTGATGATTTTAACGCCATTGCTGATCTGAGCCGGGTCAAGGCGCTGATGGTGCGCACCAGTGAGCTGCAGCCGGAATATGAAAACGGCGGTGTATTTTTGTACCTGGGTGTTTTTGAAACGCTGTTCCCTCCCGCCATGGGCGGTAACCCGGAAGCCGGCAAGGCCTATTTTGAAAAGGCCATCAGTTATTCCCAGGGTACCAATCTGCTGGCCAAGGTGACCTTTGCGGATCAATACGCGCGCCTGGTATTCGACCGTGAACTGCATGATCGCCTGCTGCAGGAAGTTATCGCCGCGGAGGTCCGGCAACCCGGTCTGACGTTGATGAACACGGTGGCTAAGGAGCAGGCGCAGGAATTATTGGAGTCAGCAGATGAGTATTTTTAGGAGTGTAGTCAAGGCCGGCGGTTGCCTGGTGCTCACGGCGTTGGTGCTGAACAGCCCGCTGGCCCACGCGGTCACGTTTAAGATAGCCACCCTCTCGCCGGAGGGTTCCGGTTGGATGAAAGTGCTGCGCGAACGCACCGGTGCCATTGAGGCGCGCACCGGCGGGGAGGTGAAGTTCAAGTTCTACCCCGGCGGGGTGATGGGCGATGACAAGGCGGTGCTGCGCAAGATGCGGGTCGGGCAATTGCACGGTGCCGTGCTCACCTCCGGCGGACTGGTGCAGGCTTACCCGGATATAGCCCTGTATAACCTGCCGCTGATGTTCCGCGACAACACCGAAGTTGACCACGTGCGCGACATCATGGACCAGGCCCTGATCGACGGCTTGCGGCAGAAAAAATATGTTGGCTTCGGTTTTGCCGAGGTCGGTTTTGCTTATCCCATGACCCAGCAGCCGGTCACCAGCGTGGGCCAGATGCGGCAGCGCAAGGTGTGGACCCCGGACAACGATCAGGGTGCGCTGGAAGCTTTTGCAGCTTTTGACATTTCACCCATACCGCTGCCCATCGCCGACGTTCTGGCCGGGCTGCAAACCGGTTTGATCGACAGCATCGGCTCACCGCCCATCGGCACCATTGCGCTGCAATGGCACACCCAGGTGCAGTACGGCCTGGAGGTGCCGCTGATCTATGTATACGGTACTCTGGCGATGGCTGAGCGGGCGTTTAACCGCTTGTCGGACGCACACCAGGCGGTGGTCACCGAGGAACTGGGGGCGGCGGTGCGGGCGGTGAACGATTCCGCCCGCAAGGATCACCTCAGCGCTAAACAGGCCATCAGCAATCAGGGCATAAGCTGGCTGAGTCCCAGCGAAGAAGAAATGAGCGAGTGGTTGACGCTGGCTGCGGACGCGCGTTCAGCCACGGTGGAAGACGGGCACATCTCAGCGGACCTGTACGACCGGGTGCAGGCGCTGCTGCAAGCCCACCGTGCCGGCAACTGAGACGCTTCTGAGCTGGTTGCGGCGGGTTGAAGACCTGCTGCTGGCGTTATTGTTCAGTGCCATGATCGGCGTGGCGGCCGCTCAGGTGGTGCTGCGGAACCTGTTTGACAGCGGCCTGTACTGGGGTGACAGCGCGGTGCGGGTGATGGTGCTGTGGGTGGCGATGATCGGCGCCATGGTGGCTTCGCGCAACGACGATCACATCCGCATCGACATTGTCGGCCGTTATCTCAGCGGGCCGCTGAAACCCCAACTGGCACGCATGGTGAACCTGTTTACCTGCGCGGTGCTGGTGATTTTTGCCTGGTACAGCGCGCAGTTTGTGCACTTTGAATACCAGGACCAGACGATCGCTTTCGGGGTGGTGCCGGCCTGGGTGTGTGAGGCCATCATGCCGTTTGCGGCGGCGGTCATGGCGGTGCGCTATGCCCTGCATGTGATCAAACCTAAATGATCTGGCTGGGCGTAGTACTGCTGGTGATAATGGCGGCGGCGGGGGCGCCGCTGTTTGCCGTGCTGATGGGAGCGGCGATGCTGGGCTTCTACAGCGCGGATATCGACCTGGCCATCATTGCCATTGAACTTTACCGCATTGTCGACACGCCGTTGCTGGTGGCGCTGCCGCTGTTCACCTTCAGCGGTTACCTGCTCAGTGAATCCAAAACCAGCACCCGTCTGGTGAATCTGATCCAGAGTCTGTTCGGCGCGTTGCCCAGCGGCCTGGCCATAGTCGGTTTTGTAGCCTGTGCGATATTTACCGCGCTCACCGGGGCGTCGGGAGTCACCATTGTTGCGCTCGGCGCGCTGTTGCTGCCGGCGCTGCAGGCAGCGGGTTTTTCCGAACGTTACAGTATGGGCCTGGTCACCACTTCGGGCAGCCTGGGTCTGCTGCTGGTGCCGTCGGTGCCGCTGATCCTGTATGGCGTGATCGCCCAACAGCTGGACGTCGGTGAGCCGTTTACCATTGTTGATCTGTTTATTGCCGGCATTGTGCCGTTGTGCCTGATGCTGGGTTTGCTCAGCGCCTGGACGTTGTGGACACACCGGGGCGGTGTGATCCCCCGCGTGCCTTTTAAGCCGGTTAACGTCTGGCAGGCGGTTAAAGCCGCACGCTGGGAATTGCCTTTGCCCTTTATTGTGCTGGGGGGTGTGTTCAGCGGGATTTTTGCCGTATCGGAAGCAGCCGCGGTAACCGCCCTGTATGTGATCATTGCCGAGGTGTTTCTGTACAAGGAGGTTTCGCTGAAACAATTGCCCGCGGTTATGGTCGAATCTATGAAAATGGTGGGCGGCATCCTGCTGATCCTGGGTATTGCCCTGGCCTTCACCAACTATCTGGTGGACGCGGAAGTACCGCAGCTGCTGTTTGCCTTTATGCAGGAGCATGTGCAAAGCCCGCTGGGCTTTTTGCTGCTGTTGAACATACTGCTGCTGGCGCTGGGGGCGGTGCTGGATATTTTTTCCGCCATTGTCATCATGGTGCCGCTGTTGCTGCCGGTGGCGGTAGGCTATGACATTCATCCGGTGCACCTGGGGATAATTTTTTTGGCGAACATGCAGATTGGCTACTTCACTCCACCGGTGGGCATGAACCTCTTTATCGCAAGTTACCGGTTTAAAAAGCCGCTCACCGAGTTATACAGCGCTACCTGGCCGTTCATGCTGGTGCTGCTGATTGCGCTGTTATTGATCACCTATGTGCCGGTACTCAGCCTGGGACTGATCCAATGAACCGCCCCGGCCTGGCGGCCCGCGGGGTGATAACAGCTCTGCTGGTACTATGTTTGAGCCCGGCGATGTCCGCACAACAACAAGCTGCGCAACAATCGGCCGCGCAACAACAGGCAGCGCAACCGGCCGCAACTGAGCCCCAGGCAGCGGTTGAGCAGCTGCACGAACTGCTGCTGCAGGCCATGCAGACACCGCAACAGGCGCAACGGGAGCTGCTGCTGCGTGAACACGTACTGTCACTGTTTGATGTTGCGGGTATAGCCCGCATCAGCGTGGGCAAAACCTGGCGGCGGCTTGAGCAAGACCAGCAGCAACGCTTTATCACTTTGCTGGGTGAACTGATTGTGGCGACGTATGCAGACCGTTTTGATGATTTCAGCGGCCAGCGTTTTGTCACCGATGAAGTTAAGGCGGCCAGTTCGGGATGGGTGGTGGTCACCCGCCTGTTGCGGCAGAACGATGAGCCGGTGACCCTGGATTACTATCTGCGGCGGAACCGCGTTTTTAACGTGGTTGCGGATGGTGTCAGCGATCTTTCCCTGCGCCGGGCCGACTACAACAGTATTGTCAAGCAGGAAGGCTTCGACAGCCTGCTCGCGCACATTCACGCCAAGCTGGAAGAAACACGCGGCGGACCGGTTGCCGCTGCGGCTAACGGCAGCGGTTGATGCGTTGCTGCCTGGTCCTGGCTGCTGCCTTTCTGTCCGGGTGCGCCGCCCTGCAGGGTGAAGATTTTGCCGCTTTCGAAGGCAATGAAGACTTTAACCGGGCCAGCTACCGGATCTCCGACAAGGTTGACCGGGCGCTGTTGTTGCCGGTGGCCAGGGGTTACCAACGGGTTATGCCGGACTGGGCTGAACGCGGTATCCTCAACGTCTTCCAGAATCTGCGCACGGTAGCCAGTTCAGCAAACGGCTTTCTGCAGGGTAAACCCAGGTCCGGGTTCACCGACTTATCCCGTGTGGTTATCAATTCCACGGTAGGGGTGGGTGGTTTTTTTGACGTTGCCCGGCATTGGAACCTGCGCTATCAGGACGAAGACTTTGGCCAGACCCTGGCGCGCTGGGGTTACCGCAAGAGCCGCTACATCTATGTGCCGTTCATGGGGCCGTCCACGGTTCGCGACCTGCCGTCATTGCTGGTGCGCAGTACCCTGCCCAGGTTAATGCTGGGTGACAACTACCACATTGCCATCAGTGCCGTTGACCTGGTCAGCGTGCGGGCGGACTTGCTCACCGCCACTGATGTTCGCGATGTCAGCGCGCTGGATCCGTATGCTTTTACCCGCGACGCGTATTACCAGCGGCGCAAGTTCCTGATCTACGATGGCAGTCCGCCGCTGGAGGATTTTTTTGACGAGTTCGAAGATCCTCTGGACGACTACGCGGATGATGAAGCCGGCACGGTGCCCTAGGTGCGCGGCATAACGGCGGCGACATGGCGCAACTGCTGACGATCTGGGTAAACGGGGTGGCCGCCCGCGCACGCCTTTGCCTGTGTCTGTTGTTCGGGCTCACGGTGCTGTTCGGCTGGTTCGCCTGGACGCAGCTGCGCATTAATTCCGACCTCAGCGAACTGATAGACCAGCAGTCCGGCTGGCGCATGGACTTCGACCGCTTCGAGCGGAGCTTCCCGGACCTGGTGCGGACCGCGGTGATTGTGCTGCGCAGCCGCTCCATTGATCAGCTTGAGCAGGCGACCGCGGGTGTGCTTGAGGCGCTGGCGGCACAGCCGGATGTGTTCCGCGCGGTTGCGGCCCCCGGTTCCGAAACCTTTTTCCGCGACCATGCGCTGTTGTACATGGACGTTGACGACCTCGACAACATGGCGGACCGGCTGGCGGAGGCGCAGCCCTGGCTGACCGCCATGGCGGAAGAC
>JANQOA010000386.1 GCA_028279305.1 Pseudomonadales bacterium | reverse complement strand
ATGTGCGCAAAGCCGATGTACCCGCCGCCGTTTTGCACACCCGTAATTTGCGCCTTGCCGTCGGTGCCGCCGCCGGAGATCTGCCGGTCCGGTTCGCGGACCAGGTGGTCGAAGGTGTAAACATAAGCGGCGCCGGTCAGCTGTCTGGCCAGGGTTCTGCACTCTTCGTAGTACACGCGCATCACTTCGCTGCTGTCGAGGAAATCCGACACCGCGCTGGTGTGTTGAAGGAGTTGAAAGCCGCTGCTGTGCAGGCCGAGGCCGGACGCCTGCCGGGCGTTGCTGATTTCCGTTGCCGCTGCTGCCGAGGTGTTGCCGGCACGGCTTTCGGGTTTGCGCATGTCGTACGCAAACGGCGGATGGGTGGTGATGTCACCGCCGTCAGCGGGATAGTAGGCGATGTTGCCGGTAACGGTTGAGGTCACAACCGGGCCCGCTAAGCGGGGAAGTGATTGTTCAGGGCCTGACGCACGTAGTCCGGATCGCTGCGTTGCATGTAGTCGGCGGATTGATCTTTCCACAGCACCTGCCCCTGGGCGCTGACCATCAGCGTGGTGGGAATGGGCAGTCCCGCCAGCCCCGGCGGCCGCACCGCGGTGTTGTGGTTGCGCAGCCCAAACAGATCGGTCACGCTTAAATCCCGGTCCGACAACAAGGTACCCGACAAGCCGTGTTTGCCGCGGCCCTGGGCAATCTGCTGCGGGGAGTCGGTGCACAGGGCAACAATCTTCAGGCCGCGGCTGCGCAGCTCGTCACCCAGATCCTGTTCCCATCGCCGTAACTCGGCGACACAATAAGGTCACCAGTGGCCGCGGAAAAATTTGATCAGCGCCGGGGTGCCGGTCAGGTCAGCGGAATCGAAGGTTTGCCCGGCGTCGTCAGCGGCGCTGAACGAAGGGATGTTGTCGCCCACTGCAATACTGTCTTTTGCGCCTTGTTTGCGCAGCAGGTACAAGCCGAGAAAAAAGGCGCTGCCGATGATCGCCAGGCCGCCGAGCACGGCCCCCGGCAGCGTGCCGCCCTGCAGCAACAGACCGCTCAACCCGAGCAGGCCCGCGGCAGCCCAGCCGGCCAGAAACGCGCTGCGGTTGCTGGGAATGTTGACGTTGCGGGCGCGCTGGAACCAGACCGTGGTGGTTGTGATCAGCGCAATCAGCCCGGCCAGCGAAAGAATGTCTGTAACAGTCATGTTGGTCCACCAGATTGACCACACGATTCTACGCCAAGTTCTGCGCATCTGTCCGTTGGATTTTGATCCGCGGCGAGATAATTGGCGCCTGCGGCGAAATAACTTAAGTGTATATACTGTGCGCTTCTCTGACTGACTTGTGACGAAGCATGGCCAAACGCGTATACCTATTCAGCGAAGGCAGTAAAGACGACCGCGACCTGCTGGGCGGCAAAGGCGCCAATTTGTGTGAGATGACAAATCTCGGGTTGCCGGTGCCGTTCGGCTTTGTCATCACCACCCCTACCTGTAACGAGTTTTTTGAACGGGGCAACACGCTGCCGACTTTGCTGGAACAGGAATACCGGGTTGCGCTGGATCTGGTGGAAAAGCGCATGGGCGCGCGCTTTGGCGACCCGGACAATCCGTTGCTGTTCTCCGTGCGCTCCGGCGCGCCGGTGTCCATGCCCGGCATGATGGACACCATCCTCAACCTGGGATTGAACGATGAAATTGTCGAAGGGTTGGCGCGCAAAACCGACAATCCCCGTTTCGCTTACGATTCCTACCGCCGGTTTATCCAGATGTTCGCGGATGTTGTGTTAGGGGTGGAAGGGGAGCGTTTCGAGAATGCGTTGGCCGATTACAAGCGTGCGAACGGGAAAGTGCTGGACGTGGAACTCGATGCGGCGGACTGGCAGGCGGTGATCAGCCTCTTCAAGGAGATTGCACGGGTTCCCCAGGACCCCTTTGAACAACTGAAAAAAGCGGTGGAAGCGGTTTTCCTGTCCTGGTATTCACCGCGCGCACACGTCTACCGGGAGATGAACAACATCTCCGAAACTCTGGGTACGGCGGTCAACGTTCAGGCCATGGTGTTTGGTAATTTTGGTGACGACTCCGGTTCCGGGGTGGCTTTCACCCGGGATCCGGCCAACGGTGAGAACCGTTTTTTCGGCGAATTTCTGTTTAACGCGGCGGGTGAAGATGTGGTGGCGGGAATCCGCACACCGGAGCCTATCGAAGCCTTGCGGCAGCGGCTGCCCGGGGTCTACCAGGAGTTGTATGACACCCAGGCGCTGCTGGAGAAACACTACCGCGATATGCAGGATATTGAGTTCACCATTCAGGAGGGGGTGTTCTACATTCTGCAGACCCGCAGCGGTAAACGTACCGGCCGCGCCGCGGTGAAGATTGCCGTGGACATGGTCAACGAAGGGCTGATTGACGAAAAAGAAGCCCTGCTGCGGGTTTCTCCCGAGCACGTGGAGGCTTTTCTGCATCCCATGGTGGACCCGGCGGCAAAAACAGACATTGTCGCCACCGGGCTGCCCGCCAGTCCCGGCGGCGCCACCGGCGAGGTTGTATTCTCCGCTGACGAAGCTGTCGCCGTGGCTGCTGAAGGCCGCAACGTGGTGCTGGTGCGGCGCGAAACCACGCCTGAGGATATTCACGGCATGAAAGCGGCGGAAGGCATTCTCACGGAACTGGGCGGCATGACTTCCCACGCTGCGGTGGTGGCCAGGGGCATGGGCGTCTGTGCAATCACGGGTTGCAGCAGCCTCACCATCGATTACCAGGCCGGCGTTGCCACCACTGCGGAGGGGGTGGCCATCAAACGCGGAGACGTCATTACGCTGGACGGCACCGCCGGGGAGGTGATGCTGGGAGACATTCCAAAAACCGAAGCCAGTTCCAGTGATGATTTCCAGGTGCTGTTGTCCTGGGCGGATAAACACCGGCGCTTGAACGTACGCGCCAACGCTGATACCCCCGAAGACGCACAACGGGCGCGGGACCTGGGTGCTGAAGGGATTGGTCTGTGCCGCACCGAACATATGTTTTTCGGTGCTGACCGCATCCTGCAGATGCGCGCCATGATTCTTGCCGAAAGCAAAGAGGAGCGGCAGGCCTGCCTGGAGCGCCTGCTGGAATTCCAACATACAGACATGCTGGCGCTGTACAAGGTGATGGACGGCCTGCCGGTCACCGTGCGGCTGCTGGACCCGCCGTTGCACGAGTTCCTGCCGCACACGGAAGCGGACATGGCGGCGATGGCTGACAGCGTCGGCAAGCCGCTGGATAAAATCCGTGAGATCACCAGCCACCTGGCCGAAATTAATCCGATGCTTGGCTTTCGCGGCTGCCGGCTGTCCGTGGTGTACCCGGAAATTACCGAAATGCAGGTCCGTGCGATTATCGGCGCGGCCATAGAGGCCACGGAACAGGGCTACCGCCCGTTCCCTGAAATTATGATTCCGCTGGTGGTGAACGTGCGGGAAATCCGCCTGGTGAACGAGATTATCGAGCAGGGTATTCACGGCATGCTGAGGGAAAAGGGTGCGTCCATCTCTTACAAAATCGGCACCATGATGGAAACTCCCCGGGCCTGCCTGGGTGCGGACCGGTTGGCCCCGGCGGTTGAGTTCATGAGTTTCGGCACCAACGATCTGACCCAGATGACCTACGGTTTCTCCCGCGACGATGCAGCCAAATTCATTCCGTCTTATCTGGACAAAAAGATTATCGAAAGCGACCCGTTTGTTTCGCTGGATCAGCGGGCGGTGGGGCGCCTGCTGGAAACCGCTGTTGCTGATTCCACCGCGCGCAAGAAAGGCATTAAGTACGGCATTTGCGGGGAACACGGCGGTGATCCCCGCTCCATCAGGTTCTGCCATGAGCTGGGACTGGACTATGTGTCCTGCAGCCCTTACCGGGTACCGGTGGCACGCATCGCCGCTGCCCAGGCCAACGTGGAGAGTCAGAATTAGCCCCGGATAAACAGGTCGGCGCGCAGCGCTGACGCTCTCATTGACTTTCTCCTGAAATCCTCGTACTTTGTACGTAAATTACGTACTAAGTACTAGGCTTAGGTTTATATGGCCTTGGGAGCAGAAGTCTGAGATGAAAAACCCTGGGTTTGCGCGCGTGTCGGCCCTGACGCTGACCTGCATGGCGGTGTTTTACGCAACACCTGCGTGGGCGGAAAGATTGGAATTAGCCGCGGATGCGTCATGGTGGGCCCACGCCTTTGCAGCGTTGCTGCTGATCCTGCACATTGCCGGCGGTGCCGTGGGTTTGGCCGCCGGCACCGCGGCCAGCCTGACAACAAAAGGGGGCCGCTGGCACCGGTGCGCGGGACGCTGGTTTGCGGTTGGCATGTTTATCAGCTACCTGATCGGCGCCGGCGTGGCACCTTTTCTGCAGACA
Organism: Pseudomonadales bacterium; assembly: GCA_028279305.1. Lineage (GTDB taxonomy): Bacteria > Pseudomonadota > Gammaproteobacteria > Pseudomonadales > Azotimanducaceae > UBA4421. Next base: position 39,098 of record JANQOA010000386.1, on the reverse strand, counting down.
GGCCAGCGGCCTAACTTTATTGGCGGGGTGCTTGCCCTGTACCTGTTGCTGACCGGGGTGGCGGCGGCGCGGCGGCGGGAAATCTGCGCGGGTCCGCAAGTTGTTGCGGGTCTGGCGGCGGCGCTGTTCATCACCGCCATGGGACTATGGTTTGCCTATCAGGGCGCCCATCACCCCAGCGGTACGGTAGACGGTTCACCGCCACAGGCGTTTGTCATTTTTGTGCTGGCCGGAAGTGCCGCGGCGGCGGGGGAGTTGAATGTGCTGTTGCGCGGCAAGCTGGAGCCGGCGGCGCGGGTCTCCCGGCACCTGTGGCGTATGTGTGTATCTTTTTTTATCGCTTCAGGGTCTTTGTTTCTGGGCCAGCCGCAGGTTTTTCCCGGCTGGTTTAACAATTCCCCTTTGCCGCTGCTGCTGGCTTTTGCGCCGTTACTGGTGATGGTTGTGTGGATGATAAAGGTGCGCCGGGGGCGGCGTTCTTCCGGCGCGGAGTCCGGCTCGAAGTCCGGCTCGGAGTCCGGATCCGGGTCGGGGCGCAGCCGCCGCACCGCGGACAGTGCTGCGCCCAAACTTTCAGCCGGTCACCATTGAATTACACTGCTCAGCGCCGGGGTGTCGTCTTTTACGCGTTTTTTCCACGCCACCGACTCTTCACAGGAGGTTGCCGGTAACTCTCCGCGTTGTTCAGACACGGAAAAAATACCGCCGCTTTTCTGCATCGTCAGAGCAAGCTGATCGCGGGGCTGCAGGCTCAGTTCCACTTCATGGCGCGGTACGCTGTCCAGTTCCAGGCGGTAGTCACCCTGAGGCAGATACAGACGTTCGGCTGAACCCAGCGTACCTTCCGCCACCACGTTGCCGGTCTGCAGCACGCGGAACGGGGTGCCGACGGTGGCTTCCAATGCCTTGCGTAACTCAGCCGCGCTGCCGGCGGTGAGGAAACGGCCGGCGCCGGCCTCAGCAATAGACTGCAGGCTGGCGGTGTCTTCGTCCTGGGCGTTGCCCATGCCGAAACCGATGACGTGGATTTTAATCCCGGCTTCCTGCAGGGCGGCGGCTGCCGCAATCGGATCACCGCCGCAGCTTTCGATACCGTCGGTGACCAGCACGATGGTGCGCTCGCTGTCCAGCTCGGCAAAATCGTCAGCAGCCTGCTGCAGGGCAAATGCGATAGGTGTCTGGCCGCGGGGTTTCAGGGTGTTGATGGAATCCCGGATCTGTTCGCGGCCTTCGGTGCCGAAAGGCACCATCAGGGTGGAGTCGGCACAGTTGTTCAGGTCGCTCTGGCTCTCGCTGCCGTAAGCGCGCAAAGCCAGGTTCAGGTCCTGAGGCAGCCAGTCCGCGGCGTCCAGCAGGATGTCTTTGGCCACGGACATTTTCGGTTCGCCGTCCATGCGGCCCCACATGCTGCGTGATGCATCAATTACAATCTCCACGGCACGCTCGTTCAGGGATATGGCTGGTAAACCTTCGTAGGTGGCGTCAACGTCCAGGGCGGCACAGCTTGCATCACCCACATTCACCGTCATGGCGGTTTCCTTCACCTGTTCATCCAGGCTGGTGGCGCGGGCAACAATCCGGTTTTCGCCCAGTTGCAGGGGCACGCGCCCCATAAACGTGCCGCCGGTGAGTCTGGCCGGCACCGTCTCGCCGTTTACGCTGAGGGTCACCTGTTCCACACCGGTGGTGCGCAGGTTGAGGAATGCTTCAGGCAGCTTGGACGGATCATCTACCTGGGTGAAGCTGCCGCCGGTGGCCTGGGCTATTTCTTCGAGAATCTCCGCGCCGCCCTTGCTGCTGCCCAGCAACAGGGTATGTACGGTCACGCCCTGGGCCTGGGCCTGGCGGGTGGCCTCACGGGCTTTACGCTGGTTGGATTTACCGTCGGTGAACAGCAGAATCAGCCGTGAAGAACCCTCGCGGCCATTTGCCGCCAGTTCTGCCAGGGCGTTTTCCATGCCCGCGGCAATGTTGGTGCCGCCGGAACGCTGCATGCCGTCGATGGTACGCGCTACCCGCTTGCGGTCAGCGGTGAGGTCCTGCAGCAATTGACTCTTGCTGTCGAATCCCACCACGCCGATTAAGGTGTCGCTGCGCGGTGACAGATTCTGCACAAAACTCTTGGCGCCGGCGGCACGGAAGTCTTCCGGGTCGGTGGACTTGAGGCTGGTGGAGCGGTCCATGACCAGCATGATGTCGAGATGACGGACTCCGCCGATTGCGGACGCCATGCCTTCCACATCCAGGAAAACACTTTCACCGGTGGCAAAAACGTCTTCCGCCGGCGGTTGCATCTCCACTTGAAGTTGTCCGGGTGCCATTTTGTTCAACCCGGCATAAGGCTGCAGCTTGTCCTGGTTGGATGAAGTACAGGCAAAAGTCAGGGCTGTCAAAAATATGACAAACATATGGCGCATTAGGGGCCTCCTTGCTGGCGCGACGGTCTGAAAGGCTCTTGATGTGAACCTGTTCACTCAGTTTAGCTGAAATATATAACGGCTATGCTAACCGGTTGCCGGGTTCCGTATAGAGACTCGATACTCAGTTTGACGGCTTGTTGACGCGCTGTTGACTCCATCAACCTGCTTTACCAACCCCGCAAAATAGCGGCTATAATGGGTGCGCACGCATGCATGCCGCCTGCTTGCCTGTTTTCCTGCTGAGGTGCTCCATTGACCCAATCCGCAACCGCTAACCTGTTACTCCCCGCGCTGGTCGTGGCCTTGGGGATCTCCGGCGCGGGTTACTTTGTCAGTCAGACGCTGTACAACTCCCGGGTGGCCATCAACACCGCTGATGTAAAGGGGTTGGCGGAGCGCCGGGTGGAGGCGGACCGGGCGTACTGGCAGGTCCAGTACCGGGTCACCGGCAGTAACCGCAATGCCATGGCGGAGCTGTACCGGCGCTCCCAGCAGGACCGGGAGCGTGTTATAGCGCTGTTAAAAGAGAGCGGTTTTGATGAAGGGGAGGTCACCCCCGGGGTGGTGGATTTTGACCGCCTGGAGTTCCGCAACAACAGCCAGGAACTGGTGGAGGAGAAATTTGTTCTGACCGGAACCATTGAGGTGGAAACTGACAACGTCCACCAGGTCTCCAGTGCCCGGGCGAGGCTGAATGAATTGATAGCGGTGGGTGTGGACATACAGAACAATCAACCGGCCTACCATTTCACCAAACTGAATGAAATTAAGCCCGCCATGCTGAAAGAAGCCACTACCAACGCACGCCTGGCGGCTAATGAATTTGCCGCTAACGCCGGCGTACAGGTCGGCGGCATCCGTGATGCCCGTCAGGGTGGATTTATTATCCGTGACGTCGGGGAGAGTTACTCGGATACGGTTAAAATAGAAAAAGACGTACGTGTCGTCACCACCATTACCTTTTATCTGACCGATTGAAGCGGAGGCGCAAGCCATGGAGCACGCGGAAATTTTTGCCGCTCTGCAGAACATTGATACCCCCACTATCACAAATGTAGTGGCGACCTATCCCAATGCGCGCACCTGCCTGGGGTTGTACAACCCATGGACGGAAAACTGGTATACCGACCAGAGCATCAAGTGCATGTATCCGGAACTGGGTCCGCGCATCGGTTTTGCGGTGACCTGCACGGTAGGGCTGCCGGACCCTTCGTTTTCCGGGCGCCTGTCGCTGCTGGACGTAATGGACGCATTGGATGCGGGGCCGAAACCCACCATCCTGGTGCTGCAGCAGAAGTTTCCCCCTGAGATTGCACCCAAGGTGGGACTTTCCGGTGAAATTATGACCACCATGATGCAGACCATGGGTTGCGTGGGTTGTATCTCCGACGGCCCGTCCAGGGACATTGATGTGATCCGCAAGCTGGGCTTTCAATACCTGCTGACCGGGGTGTGTGCCGGCCACGGCGAGTTTGCCGTGCACAGCGTAAACGCGCCGGTGTCGGTAGCGGGTATGGATGTAGCGCCGGGCGAGATCATTCATATGGACGAAAACGGTGCCGTGAAGTTTCCGGCGGATAAACTACAGGCGGTGTTGGACAACGCAAACACCCTGCTGGCTGAGGAAGAATCACGCATGGCAAAAATCAGGCAGGCAACTTCAGCGTCACATCTGCGCGAACTGTTGCGCGGAGGAGGCGGTTAATGCAATACGATGAGGTGGTGTTGGGGCGGCGCAGTATCCGCGGCTTTGAAACAGAAGCGGTGCCGAAAAAACTGCTCCGCGAGGTGATCGAGATTGCCATGCGTGCGCCCTCGTCGTTGAACACCCAGCCCTGGAACTTTTATGTGGTCACCGGCGAACCCCTGGACCGCATCCGCGCCGGCAACGTTGAGCGTAACCTGGCCGGGGTGCCGGACTCGCGCGAGTTCCGCGGCCACGGCGCTTACAAAGGGGTGCACCGGGAGCGTCAGAAAGAGGTGGCGGGGCAACTGTTTGAAGCCATGGGCATTCCCTGGGACGACAAAGCCAAGCGTCAGGACTGGGTGCTGCGGGGCTTCCGCCAGTTTGATGCGCCGGTGTCGGTGGTGATCACTTACGACCGCTCCATTCACGGCGGTGATATCGCGCCGTTTGACTGCGGCGCGGTCACCAATGCGCTGGTGAATGCGGCATGGTCCAGGGGTCTGGGTTGCGTGGTAAACAGTCAGGGCATAATGCAATCGCCGGTGGTCAGGGAACACGCCGGCATCCCGGAAGACCAGGTGATCATGATCTGCGTGGCGATGGGTTTTCCGGATCATACCTTTCCCGCCAATGCGGTGGTGCCCAACCGTAAGTCGGTGGATGATGCGGCCGTGTTTGTCGGTTTTGACGAGTGACCCTGGAGCAGCGCATCGACCAGCAGGAGGTATGGACCTTCAGGGAGTGCCTGGGCCTGGCGGCGGAATTTAACTTAAAGGTGCGGGTGGTGGTGCTGACCGTGCTGGCCCGCGGTAAACAATATGTGGATGGCGGGGCGGCGGGCTGAACTGCAGCCGCCGCCGGCCGCGGTTAAAAGAACACAAACGATCTGACAACCACATTCTTGCGGCAGCGGGCATCCGCCGGCGCGGTGTGATCCACGCAGGCGGAGTGGAACGACCAGCGCGACACACTGCCGTCCGTCACGGAGTCATAACACTTCAACATGCTGACCTCGGTAGGGGTCTGATGCGGAAACCAGTACCATTCGTGGTCCTGGCGGTAGGTGAAGCGTGTCGTTTCGCCGACCCGGTCATCGTAGATCCGGTAGTTGGTGATATAAGGCTGGTCCGCAAAAGACGGCCAGGCGCATAACACAAACGGGTTCTGCTCCACGGTTTCCATGGGCTTGGCCAGATTGATGGACATGAAGCGGCGCGACATTTTTGCATCAGCTTCAGCCTCGCTATAGTGTTGCCGGCGGCCGAAGTTGCGCAGGTTCTGGGTCAGCAATTCACGGCAGCGTACCCGTCCGCTGTTGTCGTTCAGGTCGTTGTGCACCAGATTTGCGTAGTTGGCGTTGACCCCCGGATTTTTGTTGTCCTGATCTTCGGTGCGGTCACCCTGGTAGTCTTTGTCAAAGACGTCGTGATTGTAGACCAGGGCGTCCGTGGCATCCGGGAAGAACGCCAGCAGCAGTTGCTCCATCTCCGGGTAAAACACCCGCTCCACTTCCGCGGCGTCGTAAAAGTTTGTACACGCGGATTCGCAGTGGCCTAAAGCAACCCCCAGTTTGTCCATACATTCCGGGCTGTCCGGTTTCAGGCCCGGGTGGTACTCCTCGATGCGTCTGGCGTCACGCAGCACCTGGGGAAAATACAGGCAGCGCCGCGCATTGTCTTTTTCGTCCTGGCGCAGGGCGCGTGCGTCTGCATCCCTGCCCGGGTCCTGCCACAAAGCGTTGGACGACACGACGGAGTACGACGGTTGTTCGTAGATGGTATAGCGCAGCGGCAGCGCCACACCGCCGGCGGGTGCCTGGATGTTGTTGTCGCGGATATACTCAACACATTCCGCATAGCGTCTGAAGCCCAGCCCCCATTTGGTCTGAATGGGTCCGGGCGGGGCGTTTTCCAGCAAATCGATAACAGCCTGGCCTTCGCCGGCGGCAATCTGCTGCAGCGCCGCTTCGGTGGCGGCGGTGGTGCCGGCGTCGCCATTGCGGTCGAAAGACATGTAGGACAAACCGCCGTTGGCGGCAATCGGCGGCGGTTGTCCTTCAGTGAGCTGCAGCGGCGGCACGTAAGCCGTAGCAGCAGCCGGCTGATCAGCCGCCGCCTGAGGATGATTGGACTGGTTCATGGCATAACCTTCGCTAAATTTGCCGCTATCGTGGCATAAAAGCGGGTGATCTGCCTAGAGTGGGGGTTGCCGCGCCGCGGTGCCTGCATGGTGGATTGGCGGCAGGCATGGTATACATTTTGGCTTTTCCGGTATTTGGGTGGGGTGAACAGACACGATGGAATTTGATGAAGTAATCCTGGGCAGGCGCAGTATCCGCGGTTTCAGTCCGGAGCCGCTGCCGCGGGAGTTGATTCGGCAGATTGTCAGCCTGGCCACCCGCGCGCCGTCCTCCATGAACACCCAGCCGTGGCACTTTCATGTGGTTGCCGGTGAGCCCCTGAACCGGATCCGCGCCGGCAATACAGAACGCAATCTGGCCGGCGTACCCGCCTCCCGTGAAATCCGCATGCACGGCCCTTATGACGGTGTCCACCGGGAGCGGCAGAAGTTTATTGCCGCGCAGCTTTTCGAGGCCATGGACATTGCCTGGCAGGATAAAGAACGGCGCAAAGATTGGGTGTTGCGCGGCTTCCGCCAGTTTGACGCGCCGGTATCGGTGGTGGTGGCGTTCGACAAATCACTGGACCACAACGACATCGCTATTTTCGATTGCGGCGCGGTGGTAAATTGCCTCGTCAATGCAGCCTGGTCGCGGGGCGTAGGGGCGGTGATCAACGGTCAGGGCATTATGCAATCGCCGGTAGTGCGGGAACATGCGCGGATCCCCGATGACCAGATCATCATGTCCTGCGTGGCCATGGGTTTTCCGCGCCATGACTTCCCGGCGAATGATGTGGTGTCCACCCGCAGGCCGGTGGAAGAGGTGGTCAATTTTGTCGGTTTTGACGACCCCTGATGCAATCCCCTGACGTGATTAAGTGCCGGTAAACTCCCCCACCCGGCGTTCCGCAACCGCTTTGACGCCTTCTTTGTGGTCGTTGGTCTGCTGCAGATGGAATTGCTCAAAGCCTTCCCGGTCGGTGGCGTTTTTCACCGCCTCCGCCAGATCACCGCGCATCTGTTCGCGCAGCGAAATCAGCGCCAGCGGCGCGTTCTCAGCAATTTCGCGGGCGTACTCAATGGCCGCTGAGCGTACTTCAGCCTGGGGCACCAGGCGGTCGACAATGCCCAGCGCTTTGGCCTCTTCACCGCCGATGCGCCTGCCCGTGTAGAACATGTCGGTGGCGGCCTGTTCACCGATGATGCGCGGCAGCGTGTGGGTGAGGCCAAAACCGGGGGTGAAGCCAAGTTTGACAAAATTCGCGGTAAACCGTGCTTCCGGGCAGGCGACGCGGAAGTCCGGCATCATTGCCAGTCCAAAGCCGCCGCCCACCGCGGCACCCTGCACTGCGGCAATCACCTGTTTTTTGTTGCGGAACAACCGCACCGCTTCCCGGTACAGAGGGTTACCGTCCTCCGCGCGGCGGTTGGCGCGCTCTTCGCGGCCGGCGGAGGAACCGAAGTTCGCGCCCGCGCAGAAGTGTTTACCCTCCGAGGCCAGCACAATTACGCGGCAGTTGGCGTCTTCATCAAGCTCGCCGAAGGCATCCGCCAGACTGGCAATCAGCGCCTGGTCGAAAAAGTTGTTCGGCCCCCGCTGAATCTCCGCCACCGCCACAAATCCGCCTGCGTCGCTGACGTGTACGTCGCCAAATTGTTTATCCATCTGTCCCTCCTGTCTGTGCCGCCTGCCGGGGCTGTTATTTTCTGGCCGTATACTAACATTACCGCCGCGGCGGCGCTGCCGCTGCCTGTTCCAGTTTGCGCGCGCCGCGCAGAATACCCCCCATGGCATAGTTGCCTTCATGACACGCGTACTCGAACATCGGACCGTCGGTTTGCCGCATGGTCATGGCCACGGTAAACGGCGCCGTGAAGGTGCGCGGTGCGGTCACCGTATAGCGGTATTCCAGCCGGCCCGGCGCCGTGCGCCTGAACGTTTCCACCAGGGTCAGGTCCCGGCCGGAACCGGCGCCGCCGCGGTCGGTGGTATGAAATAACCCCAGCGACAGTTGGAACGCCGGAATCTTGTCGCTGAAGTTGCGGCTTTCCACAATCAGAGTGTCATCCCGCCAGCGACCGCGGGGGTCGCCATTCCACTGGCTCATGTGCCCGGGCAGGTAGGGGCGGCCGTCCAGGGGCACAACCCGGGCGTTGTGAATCATCTCCGTCACCAGCAGTACATGGCCGGGGGTTTGCACCACGCGCAGGTTATTGTTGTAGGCGCTGGCTGATAGCGGCGGACCGGCGTTCAGGCCCACCAGGCAGCGGTCCGCCAGGCCCAGTTGTTCAGGGTTTTCGGGATGAAAGCTGGTGATTTGTTCAAATGGTGAAAACAGATCCCTGACAGTTCCGGTTCGTGCCGCGGTTTGCGCCTGCAGACGTTGCCGGGCGGATGCTGTCAGGCCCGGCAGATGACCCGACGCCGGCTCGATAATCAGGGCGGTGCGCAGGTCTTCATCCAGGTGGTCCCCCCAGTCATACCAGAACTGGTTGTACGCACCGCGCAGATCCAGGCTGGCATTCTCATCCTGGCGGTTGTCTACGTTTAATGAAGCCTGCATCGATTGACGGAAAGCTTGTGCTTCCTCAGGCGTCAGGGTGGCTTTTCCCGTCAGCGACGGCGGACGTTCCAGGGGGGTGAGGGTGCGGAAGTCCCACAAACCGGAAATGTCCGGGTCGCCCCAGGCTGTTCTGGCGGTTGCGTCGCTCTGTGCACTGACGGGTGCCGCTGACAGCACAAGGTAAAATATGCTCCACAGGTGTTTTGCCGTGCCGATGTTGCCTCCCTTGCTGGTCAGGCTGTGGGTCTGCTCCCAGCCTACTATTACCGCGGGCGCAGATAAACCGGCGGGCCTGCGGGGCCCGCTAAAATTGGATCGTGCAAATTGCGTGTGTATAAAATGAGCGGCTTGTATATGCGGAGCTGGACGTGGCGTCTAAATTCAGTTCAAGGGTCACCCGGTGACCGCACCATTAACCGCGCTTGTCGCCGGCGGCGGCATCGGCGGGCTGACCGCGGCCCTGTGTCTGGCGCGTATGGGCCACCGGGTGCGGGTGTTGGAACAGGCGGCGGAATTTTCCGAGGCCGGCGCGGGCATTCAACTGTCACCCAACTGCACCCGGGTGCTGCACCATCTGGGTCTTGAGGAGGCTTTACGCAGCCGGGCATTTTTACCCCAGGGAACCCAGTTCCGGCATTGGCGCAGCGGGCGGGTAATCAGCGAAAGCAGCCTCGGTGAAGCGGTGCGGCAACGTTACGGTGCACCCTATTACCATATGCACCGGGGCGACCTGCTTGAGGTGCTGGTGCAGGCCGCCGCCGGCACAGACGGCATCGAGCTGATTACCGCAGCCCGGCTGGACGCTTTTTCCCAGAACGGCAGCGGCGTTACCGTACATACCGGGGCACAGACTCATCACGGTGACTTGCTGGTTGGCGCTGACGGTATCCATTCGATGGTCCGCACCGGCTTATGGGGTGAGGTGCGGCCGCGGTTTACCGGCAATATCGCCTGGCGGGCCCTGGTCCCGGTGAGCCGGCTGCCGGCTGATCTGGTGCGGCCCATGGCAACAGCCTGGTGGGGGCCGGGCAAACACTTTGTCCACTATTACGTGCGGCGGGGTGAACTGGTGAATTGTGTGTGCGTGGTGGAAAAAGCCGGCTGGGAGGTGGAATCCTGGACTGAGCCGGGGGACTACCAGGAACTGAAGGATGACTTCCGCGGCTGGCACGCCAGCCTGCACCAATTGATTGATCAGGCGGATCGGCAATCCTTCTACAAGTGGGCGTTATTCGACCGCGAGCCCATGCCCCGCTGGGGTGACGGCAGGGTGACCCTGTTGGGAGACGCCTGCCACCCCACGTTGCCGTTCATGGCCCAGGGTGCGGCCATGGCCATTGAAGACGGTGCGGTGCTGGCGGCGTGTCTCGGCAGCGCCGGCGGCATCCCGGCAGCCCTGCAACAATATGAGGATCTGCGGCGCACGCGCACCGCCGGCATCCAGCAGGGTTCGCGGCGCAATGCCCGGATCTTTCATCTGTCCGGGGTCAAAGCCTGGCTGCGCAACCGCGCCGCGCGCGCCGGCGGCAACCGCACCATGCACCGGTTGTTCAATTACAACGCCTTGACTGCGGCGCGGCCCGGGCCCGGCACTTAAGCGCGCCGGGACAGGCATGGCTTGACTGGGGACGCGGTTTCAATTTTGATGCTTAACTATGGTTAAGCAACAGCATGCGCGCAGCGGGGGTAGTGATGAACAAGGTCGAAGGCCTGCATCATCTGGCGGTTTGCACCGCCAATATGAAAGAGCAGATTGAATTTTTTACCGACAAACTGGGCATGGAGTTACAGGCGCTGTATTGGATGCATGGGGTGGAGAACACCTGGCACGGTTTTCTGCGCCTGAACGACGAAAGCTCCATCGCTTTTGTGTGCAACCCGGACATCAGCAAAATCCCCAGGGTGCTGGGCGAAAGTCACGCCGGTAACCCGGGCGCCAACAGCGCCGGCGGCACCATGCAGCATCTGGCGTTAAAGGTGGCGGACCATGAAGAACTGCTGGCCATGCGCGACCGCCTGCGTGCCAAGGGGGTGCCGGTAATGGGGCCTATCGAACACGGCTTGTGTTGCTCCATCTATTTTGCCGGGCCGGAAAACCTGGCGCTGGAACTGAGCTACTCGGTGGAACCGATCAACAATGAAGCCTGGATTGATCCCGAGGTGGTGGAACTGGCGGGCATCAGCGCAGAAGAACTGGCGCGCTACAAGAACCCGCCCGGGTATGAGGATGAAGGCGGCAAAGTGCCGCAGCCCGACCTGGCTGAGGCCGGCGGTCCGCACATGACCAATTATCCGCAGGGAGCTTATGAATTTATCATGAGCCGGCCGGACGAAGAGGTGCTGAATTCGGTGCCCAGCGAGCCGCCGGTCAAGCTCAGCGCCTGACCCCTGACGATCAGGTAGACGCCGGCTGCGCCGGCCCCGGGGTGCTGCTGATGTCGTTCAGCGCGTCACAGACATGGGTGGCAAAACCCACCCCGGCCTCGTTGTAGAGGTTAAATACGGTCCTGGCGCCGGCCTCCTGTAACGCCTCAACTTCATCGGGAAAACGGGCGGTGGCGGCGACCTCACCCATAAAACCCGCCTCCTGCAGGCGCTCCAGCACCGCCAGCGACAGGGTTGCCCGCGGCAGCGCCAGCATCACCAGATTAACCGTATGCGATGCCTGCACCCGGTCCCAGAAGTCAGCATCGCTAGGATCACCGCGCAGTACCTGGCGTCCGGTGGCCTGCTGGTTGGCCACGGTGACGGGGTCGATATCCACGCCAACCACGGTTTCGCCGAACTGCTCGCGCATGGTGTCGTAGGTACCGGTGCCCACGCCGCCCATGCCGATAACGGCAATCCGCGCCCCTCCCAGATCAAGCAGGCGGTCGTCGGCAATCAGGGTGTCAGCCTGGAAACGGCGCCAGAAGGTCCGGTGCCGGGTATAAATGGGGTGTGACGCCTTGTTTAACAAAGCAGCCAGTACAAACGAAAATGATAGGGCGATAGCCAGGGCAAACAGCCAGTCTGCGCTCAGCCAACCGTTGGCAACGCACACGGTCAGCACAATCAGGCCGAATTCGCTGTAGTTCGAAAGGTTGATGGTAGCCAGCAGCGAGGTGCGGGCGCGCAGCCTGAAGCGGGTGAACAGGGTAAAAAACAGGGCTGATTTCAGCAGCACCAGCGGCGTCAACAGCAGCGCCAGCCACAGTACGTCCAGAGATAGTTGTCCCGACAGGCCGATGGAGAGAAAAAAGCCGAGCAGGAAAAGATCTTTGAAACCCAGCATGGCTTTGGCCATCTCTTCCGCCTTAACGTGACTGGCAATCAGAATGCCCAGCAGCAGGGCGCCCAGGTCGCCTTTTAAACCCACCAGTTCAAACAGCTGCGCGCCGCCCACGGCAAGCAGGAAACCGAACAGCACCAGCAGTTCGCCGTGGCCGATACGAGCCAGCAGCAGATTCAGCAGCGGCCGCAGCGGCAGCGCCAGCAGCACCAGAAATGCCCAGTAGGTTGGGGTTTGTTCCGTAGCCAGCGCCAGAAAGACCACCGCCGCCACATCCTGCATCAACAGAATGCCCACCGCGATGCGGCCGTGCAGCGATGCCATCTCACCCCGTTCTTCCAGTACCTTGACCACAAACACGGTGCTGGAGAAACTCAGCGCAAAAGCGATCAGAAACGCGCCGCGCAAATCCACCGCGTCAAACAGGGCAATACCGGCATATGTCAGCAGCAGCACTGCCAGGCCCAGAACCGCGGTGGCCACGGCCATGTGGACCCCTGCGACCGCCCACACCTGGGGCCGGGCCAGGGTCCGCAGGTTGAGCTTTAAACCCACGGTAAACAGCAGCAGAGTGATGCCCAGATCGGCAAGCTTCTGCAGCGCGGTGCTGTCAGCGTTGCCCTGCAGGCTGAGCAGGAAACCGGCCGCCAGATAACCTACCAGCGGCGGCAGCCCGGCCAGGCGGGCGGCCAGGCCCATGCCAAAAGCCAATGCAATCCATGTGACGTCACCCAGATTGATGGCGACCCACTCAAAATCCATGCTCAGTCCACATGTTGATAGTGCCCGCATTGTCCGGGTTAAGCCGGGCCGGGTCCAGCCGCGGTGCGCCGCCGCTCCAGCCACTTTATCCTGCTGCCGGAAGGTCCTGCTGCCACTTTCCTGCTGCCACTTTCCTGCTGCCATAAGGGTGTCAGCAGGGTTGATGCATAATGGCTGCAGGCAGAACCGGAGGTGCTTGTTATGAAACACTATTTCCATCCCATGAGCCGCGGCGCAACCACGCACTGGATGTTGCTGGAACTCGGCGTCGAACATGAACAGGTGATTGTCGATTTCACCATCGGTGAAAACGACACCCCTGAGTACCGTGCCATTAACCCCATGGGGAAGGTGCCGGCGCTGGTAGACGGTGATGTGGTGGTCACCGAGACGGCAGCCATCTGTGCCTATCTGGCGGACAAATTTCCCGAGCAGGGCATGGCGCCGCCGCCGGACTCAGTGCAGCGGGGCCGTTACTACCGCTATCTGTTTTTTCCGGGCACAACCCTGGAGCCCATGTTTACCTTCAACCAGTTGGAAGGTGTTGAGTATTCCGCGCAATCCGTGGGCTGGGGTGACCTGACGCGCTGCCTGGCTGCCATCGAAGCGATGACGCCGGCACAGGATTGGGCCATGGGGGAGGCGTTTACCGCCGCGGATGTGGTTTACGGCGGCACCTTGGATTTTGCCGTGCAGTTTAACTGGTTGCCGGATCCTTCCGCCAAGGTAACGGATTATGTAAAACGCATTAAAGCCAGGCCCCGGTACCGCGAGGCGCACGACGCTTCCTGGCATTAAGCACCCTTTTAAAGGCCGCCGAAACGGCGGCTGAACAGCGTGTCTGCCGCCGGCAGGCTGCCGGCGTGATTGCGGAAACTGTGATCCACAAAACGTTCCGAGGGTGCAGCGGTGAGCTGGTACAGACTGCGGGTCAGCGCATAAGCCCGTGTGCCGTTCCAGCCGTCGGGCAACAGCGCCGCGGGCAGGGCCGGGTCGCGCAACAGCACCTTGCGGTATTCGTGAATCAGAAAGGTGCGCAGGTAAAACGCATCCGCGTCCTGCAGGGGAACACCCCGCAGAGCCTTTTCTACGGGCTGGAACAGCTTCAGAAACTCCGCGTAGCTGTGTTCCAGGGCGCTCAGGTCCCAGGCCTGACGGACCAGTTCCAGCATCTGCTGCGGCCGGCCGGTTGCGGCGTTAGCGCCCTGCATCTGTATCACCCGGCGGCCGAACGGGTGGGCCTCAAGGTGGGTGTTGGTTAATGCCGTGTCAGCGCGGGGGTGGGCGAGCAGATCAGTGCCGAAGCTGCCGAACCCCAGCCACGCCAGATCTTTGCGCAACTGTACTTTTTCGTCAGCCTGCAGCTGGTTTAACAGCAACAGCGTCCACTGCCCGTCCCAATTTTCGTCCAGCGGGGCATAGATCCGCGAAGTGGCTTCGGTAAAGTTGCGGCGGCCGGCGCCGGTCAGGGAATAGTAACTGCGCCGCCCCACCTGCTGGTTGAGCAGCACGCCGTCCTGCACCAGCCGGAACACTGCCGTGCGCACCGGACGATGAGATATCCCTAGCGGCGCCAAAGCCGAAATGAGGCTGCCCAGCCAGACCTCACCGCCGCGCGGTGCAATGCAATCGCCAAACAGGGTCACGATCAGAGATCCGGTCCGCAGGGGTTTACGCGCACGGAAATTTGCAACCAGAGGTTCAATCAGGTGGGTGAGGGCGGCCGCTGCTTGCATAGGCTTATTTCACGAAAATGATGGAACATTTAAAATGATACAAAAAATATTGAAATATTCGGAATATGGTGTCATATTTTCCGCAATGTTGCCACACCGGGGAACGGTCATGAGTGAAGCGAGTTCACTGCAGGACTTTTTCGACGGCAAAATTGCCGCTGAAGAAAAGATAGAACCCAAAGACTGGATGCCGGAGGCGTACCGCAAGAATCTGATCCGGCAGATGTCGCAGCATGCCCATTCGGAAGTGATTGGCATGCAGCCCGAGGGTAACTGGCTGAGCAGGGCGCCGACGCTGGAGCGCAAATCCGTGCTGCTGGCGAAAATCCAGGATGAAGCCGGCCACGGGCTGTATCTGTACAGTGCCACGGAAACCCTCGGCGCCAGCCGTGAAGAGTTGATTGACGCGCTGCATGAGGGGCGCGCCAAATATGCCTCCATCTTTAATTACCCGTCCCTGACCTGGGCGGATATCGGCGCCATCGGCTGGCTGGTGGACGGCGCTGCAATTGTTAATCAGATCTCCCTGCAACGTACATCTTACGGGCCCTATGCAAGAGCCATGGTGCGCATCTGCAAAGAGGAAAGTTTCCATCAGCGCCAGGGGTATCAGATTATGGTGGCGCTGTGTGCCGGGGATGATGCGCAGAAGGCCATGGCCCAGGATGCACTAGACCGCTGGTGGTGGCCGTCGCTGATGATGTTCGGCCCCCACGACGGGGAATCAGCCCACTCGGCGCAGTCCATGGTCTGGAAGATCAAGCGTGCCGGCAACGATGAGTTGCGGCAGAAGTTTGTTGATCAGACGGTGCCCCAGGCGGACATTATCGGCCTGCGCATCCCCGACGCTGACCTTAAGTGGAACGAAACGCGCGGCCACTATGATTTCGGTGCCATTGATTGGGAAGAGTTTTCCCGGGTGATCAGCGGCAACGGCCCCTGCAACCGCCAGCGTCTGGCCACCCACAGGCAAGCCCACGACAACGGCGCCTGGGTGCGGGCAGCGGTGCAGGCGTATACAGCCCGGCAGGGGGAGCAAGCGGATGAGTGAGTTAAGCCCTTTGTTTGAGGTATTTGTACGCGGCCGGCGCGGCCTGGACCATATCCACGTTGGCAGCCTGCACGCCCATGACGCTGAACAGGCGTTGGAGTATGCGCGCGAAACCTATATCCGGCGCAGTGAAGGCGCCAGTATCTGGGTGGTGGAGTCCCGCCATATCCACGCCTCCCAGGAGTCTGACGTGGCTTCGTTTTACGACCCCATGGACGATAAACCCTACCGCCACGCCACCCACTACAAGCTGCCGGACGGCGTAGACAACATGTGAGGGAGGCGCTGATGGCCAACAACAATCCGACCATGCAACAAACCGCCGCCGACTATGCCCTGGGCCTGGCGGATGACGCGCTGGTGCACAGCCAGCGGCTGTGTGAATGGTGCGCGGACGCGCCGTGGCTGGAAGAAGATATTGCCATTGCCAATACCGGGCTGGACTACCTGGGGCGGGCGCGGCTGCTGCTGCAGTATGCCGGAGATGCGCTGGGCCGGTCGGAAGATGAGCTGGCGTTTTTGCGTGATGCGCACGAGTTCAAGAATCTGCTGATTGTGGAACTGCCCCGGGGTGACTTCGCTTTTACCATGGTGCGGCAATATCTGTTGGACGAATTTGAGACTTTGTTTTACGGCCGGCTGCAAAATTCCGCGGACCCGACCCTGGCGGCGGTTGCCGCCAAGGCGGTAAAAGAAATCCGTTACCATCTGCGCCGCAGCAGGGAGTGGATGCGGCGGCTGGGCCTGGGCACGGCGGAAAGCAATCAGCGCGCCCAGGCGGCTCTGGATGAACTGTGGGGTTACGTGGGAGAGTTGTTCCAGGCCCGGGACGCGGAAGCCGGGCTACTCAGCGGCGGCATCGCCGTTGACCGGACCAGCCTGCACGAACCATGGCGGCTGCAGGTGGCTGCGCTGGTGCAGGAGGTAAACCTGCAACTGCCGGCGGACGATTGGCAGGTAAGCGGCGGGCGTGACGGTGTGCATACCGAACATCTGGGCCGCATGCTGGGCGAGATGCAGTTCATGCAGCGCGCTTACCCGGGCCTGCAATGGTGACCGGCATGCTGCCGGGTGAAATGGTGTCCGGGTGTGGAGATGACAGTGAGTGAGTTATCCCTGCTGCCCCAGGCGCGCTTTGAGTTGAACAGCCGGCGCCGGGAATCAGCCCACCCGCAATTGTTCAGGCTCCTGGATGAGGTTAAAGACCCGGAAATTCCCGTGCTCAGTCTCTGGGAGCTTGGCGTTTTGCAGGATGTCAGGCTCAGCGGGGCTCCCTGCGCGGGCGGCCAGCCGGAAGTGCAGGTGGTGGTGACACCCACTTATTCCGGCTGCCCGGCCCTGACCCAGATGGTAGCGGATATCAAAAGCGTGCTGCACGCTGCGGGATGGCTGCGGGTTAAGGTAGACATCCGCCTGGCGCCGGCCTGGACCACCGACTGGCTGGCCCCGGCTACCCGTAAAGTGCTGCGCGAATACGGAATTGCCCCGCCCGGGGATACCCGCTGCCCGCAATGCGGCAGTACCGCCACCCGGCAGGTCAGCGCTTTTGGTTCCACTGCCTGTAAATCTCTGATGTCCTGCCGGGATTGCGGTGAACCGTTCGACTATTTCAAACCGATTTGATACAGGGGCCTGTTATGCCGCAGTTTCATGAGCTAACCGTAGCGCGGACCCATGCTGAACCCAACAACACGCTGTACGTAGAATTTGCGGTTCCGGAACCGCTGGCGGCGGAGTATGAGTTTATCCAGGGGCAGTACCTGACCTTTGCCGCGGAGATCAATGGCGAGGAGGTGCGCCGCAGTTACTCCATCTGCGCGGCGGTGGGCGAACCGTTGGCGGTGGCGATTAAGAAAATTGACGGCGGGGTGTTCTCGGAATACGCGCACAGCCACTTCTGCACCGGCAGCCGGGTGCGGGCGCTGCCTCCGGACGGACGGTTTTACACCCCGTTGGACCCCGCAAAGGCTAAGAACTATTTATGTATCGCAGCGGGTTCCGGCATCACACCGGTGATATCCATAGTCAAGAGCGTGCTGGCTGCAGAGCCTGAGAGCCGGGTGACGCTGCTGTACGGTAACCGCAGATCCGCGGACATTATTTTCCGCGAACAGTTGTTGTGGCTGAAAAACCGCTATCTGCAGCGCCTGCAGTGGATCAATATCTTCAGCCGGGAAAACCAGGATGCGCCGAT
Organism: Pseudomonadales bacterium; assembly: GCA_028279305.1. Classification (GTDB taxonomy): domain Bacteria; phylum Pseudomonadota; class Gammaproteobacteria; order Pseudomonadales; family Azotimanducaceae; genus UBA4421. Next base: position 21,292 of record JANQOA010000386.1, on the reverse strand, counting down.
TCTCAACGGCCGTATCAACAACCGCAATGGCGGTGAACTCAACAACCGGCTGATTGATATAGCGGGTTTTGATGAGTTTTTTCTGTGCGGCCCGGAAGGCATGATTTCGGAAGTGTCCCGGGGCTTGCGAGCCACCGGTATCGATGAGTCGCACATCCACTACGAGCTGTTTTTTGCATCTGCTGAAGATGCCCGTCAGGCGATCGAAAAGCACCATGCACGGGCGCGGGAGTACGCGGGTTTAACCACCCAGGTGCGGGTTCGGTCCGGCGGCCGGGAAGTGTCTTTTGAGTTAACCGCGGACGGCGGCAATATTCTCGACGGGGCCATGGAAAGCGGCCTGGACCTGCCGTTCTCCTGCAAAGGCGGAGTCTGCGCCACCTGTAAAGCCAGGGTGCTGGAAGGGCAGGTGGACATGGACCTGAATCATGCCTTGTCCGCGGACGAGGTGTCCGAGGGGTTTGTGCTGACCTGTCAGGCGCACCCGATCAGCAACTCGGTGCTGGTGGATTTTGACGTCATCTGAGCATTCAGACGCGCTCGGTTAACTGCCAGGTCATGCCCTCGCCGTGGGCTTCCCATTGCAGGTTTTTCAACTGCCGTTGAGAACTTACCGCGCCGGCCCACAGTTCAGCCCAGCAGCTCAGCACCAGTTGCCGCTCCTGGTCGGCTAAGCCGCGCACCGCGCGCAGCCCGCCATGCTGCAGGGTGACCATCCGCTCCGAGTCCTGCACGGTAACCTGGTCGCCCATGCCGTCGAACATGGCCCGCAGGTAAGCGGCGGCGTCCTGCAGGCCGCCATCCGCGGCGCCCACCATGGCGGCGGTTTCCTGAAAATATTGCAGGCCGATCAGGCGCGCCGCCAGCGAGCCCAGTTCGCGGCACTCCTCTTCACCAATCACTTGCGCCAGTTCACATAAGCCGTTGCGGATGTAGTCCAGCGCATAGTTGCGGTTGGCTTTCTCCAGGCGCAGCGGATTCCACACGTCAGCGGGGGGTGCGGGCTGATCCGCGGCAACATACGGCGGCGGCAGTTCACCCTTGGCAAACTGCAGGCGCTGCTCCGGCGCCAGATCCTGGTCGTATTCCTTGAAGTAGCCGCACAAACCGAATTCTCCGGTCATGTCTTCACTGACACAGACATAGCCCAGGCGCGGGTTACCCAGCGACACGCCGTTGTGAGCGTACCAGCCGTTGAGAAAGCCGCGGCTGACCTCCAGCGGCACACCGCACAGCGTGGGACCGTGGTACATCCAGCGCGGATAACGGAACCGTACCCAGGCTTTGCGCTCGCTCTCCGCCATGTATTCCACGCCGACGCCGCCCATGTTGTTGGATAGCACGTGATATTTGGCGCAGGCGACCGCGTCGGGCAGACCGGCCAGGCCCAGCTTGTCAAAGCTGGACAGAAACTTATCCAGGTGCTGGCGGCGGAACAGACGGAACATCCAATCCCCCACCGTCTGCGGATCCTTGCGTGTTGACACCATCAGCTGCAGGCCCAGCAGATAGGCATGATGGATGTGCGCCTGGGCGCGGATGTTGTCTACGTTGTCACCCATTGTCCGGTCTCTCCATCCCGTCCGCCTGCTCCAGCAGCGCCGCGCCCGCCGCCCGGGCTTGCGCCATGATCTGCCGGTTACCGGTTTGCCAGTTCATGTTCAGCGTAACGGCGCAGATCTTCCAGCCCTCTGCGCCGTCCACCAGTTTGTTATCGTAATAGCCGCCCAGAGTATAACTTTCCTGGCCCCGATCGGTGACGTAAAAATGTTCCGCCTGCATGTACATGCGGCAGCGGGCCTGGTGGCCATCCACGTCTACCAGTGGGTTTGACATCTGGTGCTGGGTGGCCTGCAAACCGGTAAACAATACCTTCACACCGCTTACCCAGTTATCCGCGCTTACCTCCGCCGCCGGGTTGCCGCTGTAAGAGCTGAAGTCCATGTGGATCTTGTCGGTGAAAATTGACCGGTACAATTCCCAGTCACGGCTGTCGATGCCGTATGCGTATTCATAGACACGCCGGGTGATGTGATAAAACGCCGGCCAGTCCGGGATTGCCGTCATGTGTCGCCTCCCCGGCCGCCGGACAGCAGCAGCGGCGCCAGCGCGCTGTGGGTCCCCGATGCCAGCTCAGTCAACTGTACCCTGTTGATGCCGGCTTCACCGAGGCTGCGCAAGGCGGCTGCCACCTCCGCCGGGTCACCCATGAAACGGCCCAGGTAACCGTTGCCCATGGCTTGTTTCATCGCCGCTACCTGGGCGTTGTCGCCGGTGGCGGTGAGGATGAAAATACCGATGGGAATATCGCCGCGGACCTGCCGGACCCGCTCGATGTTGCCCAGCACCTCGTCTTCGCTCACCGACGCCATGATGCCAAAATCCAGATGCCCCACCCGGGTAGCCCTGGCGCTGGCTTTGATTTCGATGCGGTCGACTATGGGCGTCACCTCCCTGAGCGTACGCGGGCCGCCGGCGCTGCCAATCAGCAGGGGGGCTTCCGCGCCGGTGGCCAGCGCATGCTCACCGCTGATATTCACCTGATAATACTCCCCCGCAAACGTGCATTGGCCGGTGTTAAAAAGCTGCCGGACAATCTCCAACGCTTCGACGTAGCGGCTCACCCGTTGCCCGGGTTGCGGGTAGTTGGCGCCGATGGCTTCTATTTCGTCCTGCGCCCAGCCGGCGCCCAGGCCGGCTTCGAAACGGCCGTTGCTGGCAGCCTGCAGCGACCAGGCGGCCTGAGCAAACTCAACCGGCGAACGGAACAGATTGTTGCAGAAAGACGTGGTAATTCTGACCGCGCGGGTGGCGCAGGCCATCTGCGTAGCGGCCACAAATACGTGTGGATAGCGCGTGGTGTTAACCCAGAAGTGGTCGCTGGCGCATATCCCGTGCCAGCCTTCCTGTTCCTTTTGCCGGGCCCACTCCGGCACGTCCATAGCCTGTCCTGCGGGATAGTTGGGGAAAAATTCCATTGCCGTCCTCGGGCTGCAAAGTGATGTCTGCAAATGTACCGGCTTGCAGACAAAATTAGTACATGTAACAGTAATATGCGTTCACAGGCACCGGGGGCTGCATGAAAATAGGCGTGGTGTTTCCACATCAGGAGATTGGTGACGATCCGGTATTGATCCGCGATTGGGCGCAGACTGCGGAAGAGCTCGGCTACTCCCACATTCTGGCTTACGACCATGTGATCGGTGCGGTCCATGATCAACGTGAGCCGGCGCTGTGGGGGCCGTACACGGAACAGGATGCCTTTCACGAGCCGTTTGTGCTGTTTGGTTATCTGGCTGCCTGCACGCGGCGGGTGGAATTAGTCACCGGCATCCTGATTCTGCCCCAGCGCCAGACGGTGCTGGTGGCCAAGCAGGCGGCGCAGATTGACATTCTCTCCAACCAGCGGCTGCGTCTCGGCGTCGGCACCGGCTGGAATTATGTGGAGTACGACAGCTTAAACGAGTCGTTTGACAACCGTGGCCGGCGCCAGGAGGAGCAGATTGAATTAATGCGCAGGTTGTGGACCGAATCGGTAGTCGACTTCACCGGTAACCATCACCGCGTCGACCGGGCCGGTTTCAAACCCCTGCCCAAACGCAGCATCCCGGTCTGGTTCGGTGGTTTTGCACCGGTAGCCTTCCGCCGCGCCGCTGCCCTGGGGGACGGTTTTATATTTGGCTCCGGGCAGCAACAGAACCTGGAAGCGTTGGCGCAGGTACGCCTGGCGCTGGCTCAACAGGGGCGCAGCGAAGAGAATTTTGGCCTGGAGGCGTTGCTGAATTATCAATCAGGAGCGGCGCTGTGGCGCAGTGAAATAGAAGCCTGGCGGGATGAAGGCGCTGACTACGTGGCGGTGCGGGCCCAGGCGCTGCGCGGTCAGGGGGATGGCCTGGCTTCACCCCAGGCGCATATCGATATGTTGTCCACCTATTGGCAGGCGGTGGGTGACCTTGCGGATTGAGCGGTGGTCAGCCCCGGGGGTTAGGCAGACGAATGCCGTAGCCGGGTTCCGGGGCGCTAGAGATATCAGCCGGCAGTTGCGGTGCCGCTTTGAATGTCCAGTAAGCGTTCAGCAGGTAGTTAACCGCAGCCGCGGGGATTATCCCGGCCAGTTGATAAAGCTGGGGGGAGTGGTCGGGTAACAGCACCGCCAGCAGCACAAAGGTGGCGAAGCTCACGCCCAGGGAGAGCAGCGAAACGGCGTGAAATTTCAACCCCTTAATGCGCTTGCGGTCGGTTGAAACGCGGCGCCGGAAGGTCCAGAAGTTGTTCAGCAGGAAGTTGCTGATGATGGAAATCTCCACCGCCAGCGGGGAGGCGATAAATTTGTTTACGCCCAGCTGCAGAAACAACGAGAAACACCCCAGGTTGACCAGCACGCCGACCGCGCCCACCAGCAGGAATTTCACCAGCACCCGGGCGCTGAGCAGGCGGATCCACCACACATTCATGGCAAATTCGAGCAGATCGCGTACCCCGAGTTTAGACAGGCCGTGCTCCCGGTCGGCAAAGTCCACCGGAATCTCCTTAACGCGGGCGCCGTTCACCACCGCGGCATGCAGCAGCACAACCTGGAAAACGTAACCCTGGACCCGCAGCCGGTCTAAATCGATACGTTGCAGCAGCTCCACGCTGATGGCGCGGAAACCGGCGGTACAGTCGTTTACACCAACAATTCCTGCAATATAGCGGGCCGCCAGGTTACCGGCCCTGGAGTTCAGCCTGCGCAGCCATCCCCAGTCAGCACTGATGCTGCCGCCTTTTACATAACGGCTGCCGATCACCAGGTCCGCGCCGGCGTCGATGGCGGCCATCAACCTGGGCACATCCGCCGGATCATGGGAGAGATCCGCATCCATCTCAAAAATCACGTCCGCCTGCAGGTGATCTATCGCATGCCGCATGCCGCGCACATAGGCCGCACCCAGACCGGCTTTGCTGCCTTCCAGCAGATGCAGGTTGTTGTAGTCTTGCTGCAGCATCCGCACCGCGGCCGCGGTCAGGTCCGGTGAGTGATCATCCACCACCAGGATGTGCATGTCGTGCGCCATGTGCCGGAACTGTTGCTGCAATTGCGTGACCAGCGGCCGCATGTTGTCCACCTCATTGTAGGTGGGAATGATCAGAACAACTTTTTTGCGTTGGCTCACGGTAGCGGATATGTCCGGCTCGGGCAGGCACCTTACCGGATGCGCTTTAGCGCGGCAAACCGGGCCGCGGAGATACGGAAAAGTGTGAAAGTGTTATATAAGCATCATATATATATTAATAGACTTATATAAATCCAATTCCATAATTGTGATGCGCGGGGTTTAATTTACGCGGCAAACCGGGCAAGCTGATAAGGTTGTGTTTTGAGTTTCATATAAAACCATAAAAGTAGTTAAGAGGTTTTTATGCCCAGAAGTTCCAAGTCCCACGCGCTCTTGAGTGACGCTGCGCTGGGCTCGTTGCGCGCGCTTGGGGAACGCCTGCGCGAAGCCCGCCTGCGCCGCAACTGGACCCAGCAACAGGCCGCCGCCAAAGCCGGCTTGTCGGAGAGCTCCATCAAAAAGGTCGAAGGCGGTTCCGCCCATATCACCGTGGCGGCATATCTGGCATTACTCGACATCTACGGCGCGCCGACGGTATTCGACCGCGTCCTGGCGGCGGGGGACGATACTCTGGGAGAGGCCCTCAGCAGGGCCGGCTTGCGGCGCCGCGCCCGGGGTGAGCAGACCGGCGCCCAGGCTGACGAGTGGGACGTCTGACATGGCGGAGAAACTGTTTGTTCATGTCGACCTGGGGCGCGGCACAAAGGTTCTGGCAGGCCAGCTGATTGTCGACAAGCAGCGGGGGCGTTTCAAATATGCCAGCGCTTATCTGAGCCACCCGAGATCATTTGCCCTGGACCCGATCAATCTGCCGCTCAACGGGCAGATTCACGAGGCGCAGCGCAGCCGGGAGTCCCCCGGCGTTTTTGGTGTACTGATGGATGCCGGTCCGGACGAATGGGGCCGGCGGCAGTTAACCAAAACCCGCCAGCCGCCGCCGGTCACCCCGGTGGAGTTTCTCCTCGCCGCGTCCGGTGAGGGGGTGGGGGCCTTGCACTTTACCGCGGAGTTGAAGGCTAAACCCAAGCCGGTGCCGGCCCGGCCGTTCGAAAACCTGGTGCACCTGCAGCGTATTGCTGACGATATCGAATCGGGACGGGAGGTGGACCGCAGTCTGGAGCCCTACTTTTATCATGGCAGCGGTCTGGGGGGCGCACGCCCGAAAACCCTGATTGACCATGTGGGCCGCACCTGGATTGCAAAATTCGGGCGGGACTCCGACCTGGTGGACATGTGCAAGGTGGAGTATGTCAGCATGCGCATGGCGCGTGCCGCCGGCATTGAAGTGCCGGATGTTGTGCTGACCGATACCGCGCATGGGCCGGTGCTGCTGGTTGAACGGTTCGATTGTGAAGCCAGGCAGCAGCACCACCTGATTTCAGTGGCGAGCCTGATTAACAAGTTTGATATCACCCAGTACGACGAAGCGGCCATGTCTTATCCCGGTATCCTGCAGCTGGGTAAGCGCATCGGTACCGCGGGTGAAGACCTGGCGGAGACTGTTTTCCGCCGCATGCTGTTTAACATCGCGGTGGGCAACACCGACGATCATCTGCGCAACCATGCGTTCTACAAGCGTGCCGGCGAAACGGAATACCGGTTGACGCCGGGTTACGACATTGTCCCCAATACCGGGCTGCAGGGTTCCCATGCCATTGCCCTGGGGGCCTTCGGCAATAGTCCGAGCCGGGAAAATGTCGAAGCCGCTGTGCATCGCATGGGATTAGAAACGGGTACCGCCCGGCGCATTGCTGAAGAGATCCTGGCGGTAACAGGCCGGTGGCAGGAGTACATGGCAGAGGCCCATGTTTTGCCCGCGGACATCGCCGTGCTGGCGCGTTGTTTTGAAGCCCAGGCCGCGTTGCACGACTACCTGCAGACGGCCTAGCGGGTCAGCCGTCCGGGTTCAGCCGGGCCCACCGCTCCGGGTATATCTGTATCAGCTCAATCAGCGTGCCGTCCGGGTCTTTGCACAAGGCGATGTCCGCCAGACCATTGTGGCCGGGCTGAGGTGGGCTGAGAAAATCGACCCCGGCGGCCAGCAGGCGCTGGTACGCAGCCGGCAGGTCATCGGTCGCCAGACACAGCCGTACCGGCCCCAGATCCTGATTGTCAGGCGGATTGCGCGGTTCGCCGCCGGTGAACTCGGTCAGGTCCAGTTTCGGGAAGCCGTTGTCCAACTGCATGATACAGGCGCGCGCCCGTGTCCCCGGCGCAACCGCCAGCGCTGCCGCGGCGCTGTCCGGGACCCTGCGGTGCAGCGGTGTGTTATCAATATCCAGATATGGGATGCCGGGCATGAAGACCTGGAAACCCAGCAGTTTATAAAACGCCACGGCGCGATCCAGATCGCTGACGTTAACGTTGATATGGCCCCAGCTGAGTGACTCGGCCACGCTGCTCACCGGTTGCCGCGGGGCCTACTTTTTGGCCAGTTTTTTCAGCTTCTTCTTCAACTTTTTGTTGGCCCGGGTGAGCTCGTCCACCTGGCTGCATAACTGTGCTGTGGACGGTTCGTTAAAGTGTTCCTCCCGGCTCTTCAGGTCCACCTGTTTACGGTCGACGTTTGAGTTGAAGAGAATGATGCCTTCGAGGTTCTGTTTGCCGGTGTTACACAGGGCGTGAAACTGTCCGGCGGGCACCATGGCCACCGAACCCGCACACAGGTCAAAAGTTTGATTCTCAATCTGAATTTGCCCTTCACCGTGCTGCACGATCAGCACCTCTTCAACCAGGGTATGGCTGTGGCCTTCATTTTTTTCGCCCGGCGCCATGCACACGGGTACAACACCCAATTCATTCAGCTTTGCCGAACGCACGCTGCGCGCGGCCTCGAAGTCGGTTTGATTCAGCACGTAACCCATTGTATTTCCTCCCCTGTTGTCCACGCCTTTGCAGCCGCCAATTTTAGCATGAGATTGAGTTAACCGCCCGGTCCACCCAGGCCCGCACGGTGGCCGCGTCGGTGCGGGGGCGGTTGGTGAACAGCAGCCGGTAGTAGATGCCGCCCACCACCGGGTCAAGCACATCGTGGATGTTGTCCACCGGCGGGATTTCGCCGCGCGCCGCGCCGGCGTCCAGTATGGCGGCCAGTTCGTTGCGCCAGCGATCCGTCCAGGTAAACAGCAGCGCGGCAAACAGCTGATCCTGCAGGCGCGCCTGCAGCATGGCCGGCACAACGGTGCGCCAGGCGCCGGTCTGCAGTTGTTTGGCCAGGGCCTGGTAATACAACACCAGGTCTTCGCGCACACTGCCCGTGTCGGGAATGTCCAGGCCGGTGCCCAGGCTGCGCCGGAAAGCCGCCATGGCGATTTCCGGCAGGTTGTCCCAGTGGCGGTAAATGGTGGAACGGGCAACGCCGCTGCGGCGCGCAATCTGCTCGATGGTGATGCCGCTGTAACCGGTTTCGCTGATCAGCTCAGCGGTTGCCGCCAGCACCCGTTCGCGGGTGCGCTTCATCTGCCCGCTTTTTTCCGCCCGTTTGCCGCCGTTGGCGGGCGCGGTTTGTGGATTACCGGCAGACATCGTCAGCCGGCGCTTGCCGGGGCTACGCTGTCCAGGGCTTGGCCGATCCAGCGGTCCAGGGTGGCGGCGCCGGGCTGCGGCCGGTCGGTGAGCAGCAGGCGGTAATAAAGGGCGCCGACAATAGGGTCCAGCAGATCATCCACGTTGGTTACCGGCGGAATATCGCCGCGCGCGGCACCACGTTCCAGGACGGTGCGCAGCACATCCCTGCGTGCATCCACGTAAGCGTGCAGCAGGCCGGCAAAGTCGGCGTCCTGCAGCGCCGCCTCTACCATCGCGGGGACCGTTCTGCCCCAACTGGTTTTTTCCAGCGCGCCGATCATCTGCATGTAAACGGCACGCAGGTCAGCCTGCACGCTGCCATGATCTGGAACCGGCATCTGCTCACCGAGACTGCGCTCAAACGCGGCCATCGCCACTTCCGCATAAGATTTCCAGTGGCGGTAGATGGTGGACCTGGCGACCCCGCTGCAATTTGCGATGCGCTCTATATTAGTCGCGCGGTAGCCGTCCCGGGCCAGCAATTGCGCCGCGCTGGACAACACGCGGTCGCGGGTGCGTTCGATCTGCCCGGCTTTCTGGGCACGGCTCCGAGTGCCGGGTTGCGGCCGGGACTGGGGAGAATCTTTCATGGGGCCAGTTTATCGGGATTTTCCCGGTGCAACACGTGGTTCTCAAACCTCAAGATCTGCTATGGTGGACGTTGAGGGATGGGATTCAGGAGGCCTCAAAACTTGAACTACAAAGCACCAACAACAACAAAAGAAGCGTCGAAGCTGATGGCCAAGGCCAAAGGTGAGGCCTATCTGCTGGCCGGCGGCACGGATCTATTGGTCCGCATGAAAAGCGGGCTGGCGGAGCCGGACCTTATTGTCGACATCAAGCGCATTCCCGCCGCCCAGGACATCAAAAAAACCAGTTCCGGTTATGTCATTGGCGCCGCGGTATCGTGTGCGGCCATGGGCCGCCATAAAAGCCTGCTGAAAGACTGGCCGGGCGTGGTGGAAGCGGCCAACCTGATTGGCTCCGACCAGATTCAGGGCCGCTGCACGGTGGTCGGCAATCTGTGTAACGCATCCCCCGCCGCGGATAGCGTGCCGGCGCTGGTTGCGGCCCGCGCCAAAGCGGTAGTAGTCGGCCCCAAAGGCAGGCGCACGGTGGCGGTGGAGAAGGTTGTCACCGGGCCGGGCACGACATCTCTGCGCAAAGGTGAACTTGTCGAAGCGGTCAAGCTGCCCAAACGCGAACGCCGTTCCGGCGATGCTTATCTGCGCTTTATTCCGCGCACGGAAATGGACATTGCCGTTTGCAGCGCCGGCGTCAACCTTACGCTGGGCGCTAAAGGCGTGATCAAACAGGCGCGGGTGGCGCTGGGCGCAGTAGCACCTACGGTGGTGTTGGTGCCGGCGGCGGCGCGTGCCCTGGTGGGGCGCAAACTGGACGACGCGGTGCTTGAGAAGCTGGCCGCAGCCTGTGAAAAAGCCTGTGCGCCGATTGACGACAAGCGCGGCACAATTGAATTCAGAACCGAAGTTGCCGGGGTGTTGGCTAAACGCGCGGCGTTGATTGCGTATCAGAGGGCGGGAGGCGAGCGATGAGCGGAGTGCATGTATCTACCACGGTGAACGGTGACGCTGTGGAATTTGTCTGTCCCGGCAGCGAATCGTTGCTGGATGTGTTACGCAACCGCCTGGGACTGACCGGCGCCAAAGAGGGCTGCGGCACCGGCGATTGCGGTGCCTGCAGCGTGACCGTGGACGGCGAACTGGTATGTTCCTGTCTGGTGCTGGGGGCGGAAGTGGAAGGCCGCGCGGTGACCACGGTGGAAGGCCTGGCGGATGGTGAAAATCTGCATCCGTTGCAGCGCCAGTTCCTGGACAATGCCGCGTTGCAATGCGGTATCTGCACGCCGGGCTTTCTGGTTGCGGCAAAAGCATTGCTGGACCGCAACCCCAACCCCAATGAAGAAGAAATCCGCTATGCGCTGGCGGGTAATCTGTGCCGCTGCACCGGTTACGACAAAATTGTGCGGGCGGTGGGCGCGGCAGCCAAAGACCTCAGCCGCGAAGCCCGCCGCAGGAAGAAGAAGTGACCTTCAGCCGGCAATCGGCTGCTGATTCTTTGGTTATCATTTTATAGGGAGATGTCATATGACTTCTGATACCAGTTACACAGACCAGGATTTCAGCCTGGTAGGCACCCGCCCGGTGCGTCCTGATGGCGTCGACAAGGTCACCGGCCGGGCCCGCTACGGGGCGGATGCATTTGCTCCGGGGCAGCTTGTTGGCGCCATTCTGCGCTCACCCCATGCCCATGCGAAAATTAAAAAGATAGATACCAGCAAGGCTGAAAAGCTGGCTGGCGTAAAAGCGGTAGTCACCAGCGCTGATCTGCCGGACCTGACCAACGGCAACCGCGCAAGCTATGACGTGCTGGAAAACTGCATGGCCAGGGACCGCGCGCTGTATGATGGTCATGCGGTGGCCGCGGTTGCCGCGGTGGACGATGTGACCGCGCGCAAGGCGCTGAAGTTAATTAAAGTAACTTATAAGAAGTTGCCGCATGTGACTGATGTAGATGCAGCCATGCGGGACGGTGCACCGATTGTGCAACCCCACGTCCGCACCCCCGGGGGTGACCCGGACAAGCCCACCAACATTGCCCAGGTATCCACATTTGGCCACGGCGACGTGGACGCGGGGTTTGCGGCGGCGGATTTTATTGTTGAGGAAAGTTTCAAAACCGAGCAGACCCATCAGGGTTATATCGAACCCCACGCGTGTCTGGCGACCTTGGGCCCCGACGGCCAGGGTGAGCTGTGGGTGACAACCCAGGGGCATTACACCTTCCGCAACGTGTGTGCGGAACTGTTAGGGCTGGATGTAGCCAACCTGAAAGTCACGTCATCGGAAATCGGCGGCGGTTTCGGCGGCAAAACCCATGTCTGGATAGAGCCCGTTGCCCTGGCCCTGGCGCGTAAAGCCAACCGGCCGGTGAAAATGGTGATGAGCCGCGAGGAAGTGTTCCGCGCTTCGGGGCCGGCATCTTCTACCAGCATTGACGTAAAACTGGGTGCCAACAAAGCCGGCCGCATTACCGCCGCTACCGCCACCCTGCGTTACCAGGATGGGGCGTTCCCCGGTATCTGGGGCATGTTGGGCGCCATGACCTCGTTCGCCTGCTACGACCTGGAAAACGTCAAGAGCGTAGGTTACGACGTGCTGGTCAACCGGCCCAAGGTGGCTGCGTACCGGGCGCCGTCCGCACCGATGGCGGCATTTGCGGTGGAGAGCGCCGTGGATCTGCTGGCTGCTGAGGTTGGCATGGACGCGGTGGACTTCCGCCTGCTGAATGCAGCCAAAGAAGGTACCAAGGCATCGTACGGCCCCCCCTACGGGCCGATCGGCATTGGACCGACGCTGGAAGCAGTGAAACGGCACCCGCACATGCGCGCCCGGCTGGGTAAAAACCAGGGCCGCGGCATGGCCTGCGGGTTCTGGTTCAATTTTGGCGGTCAGACCTGTTGCGACCTGAATATCGGCGTGGACGGTACTGTGAACCTGACCGTTGGCACGGTGGACGTAGGCGGGTCCAGGGCCTCCCTGAGTTTGATAGCCGCGGAAGAGTTGGGCATTCCGTATGAAAAGGTCAAAGTGACCATTGGCGATACCAGTTCCTTGGGTCACAACGACACCACCGAAGGCAGCCGCGGTACATTTTCTTCCGGCATGGCAACGATCTTTGCCGCGCGCAACGCGGTGGAAGAACTCAAGGCGCGGGCTGCCCAGACCTGGGAAATTAATATCAAGGATGTGGAATGGCGTGACGGCCAGGCTGTGGCTGTGGGCATCGAGCACAGCAACCTGGGCGCTTTGACGCTGGAGGAACTGGCGCGCAAGTCCCCGACCACCGGCGGTCCGATCGCCGGCCACAATGAGGTTGTGGCGGACGGCGCCGGGGTTTCTTTTGCCAGCCACATCTGCGACGTGGAGGTGGATCCGGAAACCGGCGCCACCAAGGTATTGCGCTACACGGTGGTGCAGGATGCCGGCAAAGCCATCCACCCGGACTACGTGGAAGGGCAGTTCCAGGGCGGCGCGGCCCAGGGCATAGGCTGGGCGCTGAATGAAGAGTACATCTACGGCAAGGACGGCCGCCTGCAGAATCCCGGCTTTCTGGATTACCGCATTCCGGTGTGCTCCGATCTGCCGTACATCGATACCGAAATTCTCGAGATTCCCAACCCGAATCACCCCTACGGCATCCGCGGAGTCGGAGAGACTTCCATTGTGCCGCCGCTGGCCGCCATCGCCAATGCGGTCTCCAATGCTGTAGGCGTGCGCATGCGGCACATTCCCATGTCGCCACCGCGGATTCTCAAAGCGATTAAAGAATCCCACGGCGACCAACGGGAGGTGTCCGCCGGCTGATGCTGGACGTGCAATTGTCCGCCACCTTCCGCGACGCCGTGGGTGGCGCCGCGTCGGTACAGATTGATGCGGCTTCCATCCGTGAGTTGTTGCGGAAGCTGGTGGAGCAATATCCGCGGCTGGCGCCGCACATCGAAGCCGGGGTGGCGGTCTCGGTCAATGGCGACATCTACCGGGACAACTGGGGTAAACAGATCCCCGACCAGGCCGAAGTCTTTCTGCTGCCGAGGATTCCCGGCGGTTGACCCGGGCGCATCCGCGGATCAGCGGGTGCGCAACTTCGAACAGCCCGGGCAGTAACACCCGCGGGTTCACAAAACTGTAGTTTTTTGCGGCAACAATGCGGGTGCCGGAAACCGGGCTGCGCGTGCGCCAGCACCCGTTTGTACCCAACAGAATATAAGAAGTGACATAGCGACCATGACGACTACCGATTCGGCTGAGACTGCGGGCAACAGATCGGGTTTTCTCACCTGGATGGCGGTGGCCGCGCTGGTCTATCTGCTGCTGGTTGGCGTCAGCGTAGTCGGCGCCGGCTTCAAATGGATTTCCGGCGGCGCGGACGGTGCCGCCGCCATTTTTGCATTTGCCAGCAACCCTCTGGCCGGGGTCATTCTCGGCACCCTGGCCACGGCGCTGGTGCAATCCTCAAGTACGGTAACGTCGGTGATTGTCGGCCTGGTGGCCGGCGGCGTGCCGGTTTCGATTGCGGTACCCATGATTATGGGTGCCAACATGGGCACCACCATCACCAATACCATCGTCAGCCTGGGTAACCTGCGCGAGGCCGGCGCTTTAAAGAAGTCGTTTCAAGCCGCGACGGTGCATGACTTTTTTAACCTCTTCAGCATTATGATCTTTTTACCCATAGAAATGATTTTCCATCCGCTGGAAAGAATGGCCGGCAATGCCGCCGGTTGGCTGGTAGGGGGTGATGGGGCATCCATGTCCGGGCTGAATTTCATGGGTGCAATTACCAAACCTCCCGCCGGCGCCATTGTTGACATATTCGGATCTTTCGGCGAGCCGCTGGGACCGTCCCTGGTGATTGTTCTGGGTATTGGCATGATCATGGTTTCAGTAGTTTACCTGGGCAGACTGCTGCGCACGGTGATGACCGGGCAGGCGCGCAGTCTGATGGAAAAAGCGCTGGGCCGCCGTCCGGAAACCGGAGTGGTGTCCGGCACCGTGGTCACCGTGCTGGTGCAGTCTTCCTCCACCACAACCAGCTTGATCGTACCGTTAGCCGGTGCCGGCGTTGTAACGCTCAGGCAAGTGTTTCCGTTTACCATGGGCGCCAATATCGGCACCTGTATCACCGCGCTGCTGGCGGCAACCTCCATCACCGGCCCCTACGAAGTATTTGCCCTGCAGATAGCCCTGGTGCATCTGTTCTACAACGTGCTTGGCGTGTTGCTGTTCCTCTACACCCCATGGCTCAAAGACCTGCCGATACACGCCGCCACCTGGTTGGGGCAGAAAGCGTCTGAACATCGCAGTTGGGCCTTCGGCTATATATTTGCGGTATTTTTTGTCATGCCCGGTACCGTCTTCGCCGGTGAATTTCTCTTCGACTCCGGAGAACCGCGCGTGCCGATAGCGCCGGAGGAGGTGGAGTCATGCCGGGTGGAGGTGGAACAATGCGGTATGGCGATTGAATGATCTCAGTTTTGTTGGGTGCGGTTAGCCCGGCCGATTCAGGAACTGAACGTATTTACAGCGGCCTGAAAAATTACATACCTCTTGAATTGGCTTTGGAAAATCCGTCGTCAAGTACTGAGGCGGTCTCTGAACTCTGTTGGTGTCATCTGATGCCACCGCCTGAACGCGCGCCGGAAGTTGGCCGCATCGTGGTAGCCTAACAGATTAGCTGTGGCGTCGACGCTGAGCCGGTCTTCGGTCAGGTAGCGGGCGGAGAGTTCCGCCAGCAGGGTTTCGCGCAGTTGCCGGTAGCTCTGGCCGCGGGCGGCGAGGCGCCGTGCCAGGGTGCGTTTGGATATGAACAGTGCCCTGGACACATCGTCTTCGGTCATGGCGCCGATGGAGTGGGACAGCAGCAGGCGCCGGATGCGGTTGTCGATGTCCAGCGATGTGTCGGGAATTCTGTTTAGCAGTTCCGTGCACAGCTGATGGGCGGCGGCGTAAGCCTGAGGGTCCTGGTCCGGTTTAGCTTCCCTGGCCATTTCCGCAGGCAGGCGCAGTACATGAGATGTGCCCTCAAAGGACACCGGGATGTGAAAGTAGTGGGGGTAGCTGGCGTGGTGTGCCGGGCGCGGGTAAGCGAAAGTGAAGTTGCCCTGGGTCAACGGCGCGCCCAGGTAAGCTTCCACGTTGGCCTGCAGGGTCAGGGCAAATGCTTCCAACAGGATGCGCTGAGTGTCTTCGGGCAGCCCGGCGCGCACCTGCATTTCACAGTTCAGCCAGTCGGCGTCAAAACTCAGACGGGTGTCCAACAGCGGCAGCCGCAGCGGAGCAAACTGCGCCGGGGTCATCAACGCGCTGAACAGGTCGGGTGCGTTCATGCTCAAAAATCCGATGGGTCCGTGTACGGAGCGCTGCAGGTTCTGCCCGCAGCGCAGCCCGACCTCCGGGTCGTCGACCATCTGTTTGGCGTTTTCTATCACGCGCAGAAAATCGTCCACATCCATGTGCACTTCGCTGCCGGCATACAATACATCCCGCGGTAACCCGGTTCCGTGCAGATAGCGCCCCAGATCCGATTCCTTCAACTGCAGCACCTGGGCGACACCCTGGGCGTACCCGCTGCAATTGAAGCTACCTGTGGTCTGTTCCCGCCGCATGCCGCTATTTGGCAATAAATGACCCCTATATGTCAATAAATGACCCGTTATTTTGGTGTCTGTTAAGGCAATATCTGCGTTTTAAATTCGGGTACATAGATATGGCGGAAGCAGTTAATTCCCCTCAGACTGATAAAGAAATCATCGACCTGCCTACCGTTGACGACCTGGATCTGGAATCGCCGATCCCGGAACCCTGGGACCTGCCGTTGGAGGAGATTAACCCGGCCAACGGGCGGCTGTTTGCGGAGGATAAATTCGAAGCCTATTTTGCGCGGTTGCGTGCCGAAGACCCCGTGCACCTGAACGATACGCCGTTTACCGGCCGCTACTGGAACCTGACCCGTTATGACGACATCAAAGCAGTGGATCAGGACGATAAGCGCTTTTCATCAGCCCAGGGATTTGTGCTCGGCCCGCGCACCGACGCACGTTTGCCGGAAGACAGCCTCAGCGCGCTGAATCTGCCGATGTTTATCGGCATGGACAATCCCGTCCACAACGATCAGCGCAAAACCGTATCACCCATCGTCGGGCCCTCCAGCCTGGCGCGCATGGCGCCGGTGATCCGGCAGCGGGTGCAGGAGATCCTGGATAATCTGCCGGTGGGTGAAACGTTCAACTGGGTACAGCGGGTGTCCATTGAACTGACCACCCAGATGCTTGCCACCCTGTTTGATTTTCCTTTTGCGGAGCGCAGCAAGCTCACCTATTGGTCGGATGTGGCCACTGCCCAGCCGGGCACCGGCATCATCGAATCCGAGGAAGAGCGCAATCAGGTGATGATTGAGTGTGTCACCTATTTTGCTGAGCTGTTCGCCGAGCGTCAGGCAAACCCCGGCCGCGACTTAATCTCCATGTTGGCCCACGGTGAACACACCCGTCATATGAACCCCATGGAGCATCTGGGCAACCTGCTGCTGCTGATTGTCGGCGGCAACGACACCACGCGTAATTCTTTGAGCGGCGGCGTGGTGGCCATGAACCGTTTTTCCGGGGAGTGGGGCAAATTGCAGCAGAACCCGGAGCTGGTGAACAACATGGTGGCGGAGATCATCCGCTGGCAAACCCCGTTGGCGCATATGCGCCGTACCGCCAACGAAGACTGCGTGATCGGCGGCAAACACATCAAACAGGGTGAGCAACTGGTTATGTGGTACATCTCCGGGAACCGCGACGAGTCGGTGTTTGAGCGTGGTGAGGAATTTGTCATCGACCGGCCCAACGCGCGCCAGCACCTGTCCTTTGGTTTTGGTGTGCACCGCTGCATGGGTAACCGGCTGGCGGAAATGCAGCTGCGCATTGCCTGGGAGGAAATTCTGCAGCGCTTCAGCCGGATTGAAGTTGTTGGTGAGGTTAAGCGGCCGATCTCCAGCTTTGTTAAGGGTTACACGCACGTTCCGGTGATTGTGCATCCCAAGTAATTTGACACAGGTCCCATTTCGGCGCGGGGATTGTCTCTAAACTTGCCGCTGGCGCTGGCATTCAGCGCCTTTCTGACAAGATGGACAAAGAGACATGGAAAACAAGGAGGTTTTCAGAATGAAACCCACGCTCGGTTTAATCCTGTTCACGCTGGCTTTGGCAGGCTGTTCCCAGGTGACGTTGAAGCCCAAAGGTCAGGCAGTCAAAATCGGCTATGCCGGCAATGTGCAGAACTGCGTATTCCTCGGCACGGTGGAAGCATCCACCCAGGCCAAGGTGGTGATTGAACGCAGTGCCTCTGCTGTTCAGGAAGAACTCTACATTCTGGCGCGCAACCACGCCGGGTCCATGGGGGCCACTAACCTTGTGCAGCACGGTATGCCGCAAAACGGTATCCAGACGTTCTCTGCTTACGATTGCCCGCAAATTTCCTGATTCAGAAAACAGTCGGGGCCGATTGTTTTATTTGACGAACACTTTCCCCTTAAGCTAATGTTGGGCCACCGAATAATGGAGAGAAAATTGAGAGGTCTCTCCAGCGGTGGCCGCATTGGCTGCTAGCCGTTGCGGTATCCACAAAGCAATCTAGTTGTCGTAACTAAAGGGGAGACAGATGTTGTTATCGGTGAGGGTACGCATTGCGCTGGCCGCAATTGCGGTGGCACTGGTGGTGCCTTATCAACAGACGTTTGCAGCCGAGCAGGTGATCGAAGAGGTTATCGTCACGGCGCGTAAGCGTGAAGAATCCATGCAGGATATTCCTGTAGCCATCCAGGCTTTTGATGCCGAACAGATCAGCCGTTATGCGGCCACCAACCTGAACGAACTGGCTGACCTGGCGGTGCAGGTGGGCATGTACCCGGGTTCTTCGGGTAACGGCGCCAATATGGTGATCAGGGGTTATGGCTCCACGTCGTTGGATCCGGGTATTGAAGGCAGCGTTGGTGTAAATATTGACGGCGTTCAGTCAGACCGGGGTCACATCATCCGCCAGGCCTTTTTTGATCTGCAGAGCGTGGAAATCCTGAAAGGTCCTCAGGCGCTGTTCTTCGGTAAGAACAGCCCGGCGGGGGTTGTCGCTGCAACCAGCGCACTGCCCGGTGACGAGTTTGAAACCAGCCTCAGTGTGGGGTTTGAATCGGAAGCTGAAGAGACCATTCTTGAGGGTATGATTTCCGGTCCGCTCAGCGAACAGCTGGGCGCGCGGTTTGCGTTCCGTTACAGCGACAGCGACGGTTATATCGATAACACCGCGCCGTTTGTTGAAAACAGCGCCGGCCAATTGTTTCCGGCGGAACCTTTTGACTTCCCCGGCGGTGCCAACGACCTGGGTGCTGAAGAACTGTTTGCCGGCCGTCTGACCCTGGACTGGCAACCCACGGACACCTTCCGCGGCATCTGGCGCG
This sequence comes from Pseudomonadales bacterium, assembly GCA_028279305.1. GTDB lineage: Bacteria > Pseudomonadota > Gammaproteobacteria > Pseudomonadales > Azotimanducaceae > UBA4421. Next base: position 2,609 of record JANQOA010000386.1, on the reverse strand, counting down.
TACTCTATACGGATATGGAAAACGACGGCTTCCAGACGCCTGAGAACAATCTCTGCTCCGGCCCGCAGCCCATTACCCAGGGTGTGGTCGACCCGTTTGGCGACTGTGAGCTGGACGGTAAGCAGGCGCATGGCTCTTTGCCCCGCGAGCTGGCGGCCGCCTACAGCGTGGACATCGGCAACGGCGACCCCTTCGGCACCTACGAAAGCGTGCTGTCTTCGTTGAACCTGGAGTTTGATATCGGCTGGGCCACCATCACCTCGGTGACCGGCTACCTGGATTACGACTATGAACGCTGGGATAACTTCGACGGCACCACCTTTATCCAGTTGATGGGCATCCAGTTGGAGGACCAGGAACAGTGGTCGGAAGAGATCCGTCTGCTGACCAATCTGGACGGTCCGGTCAACTTCATGATAGGTGGTTTCTACGAAGACTTTGAACGCAACTCCGACAACGCCGGTAAAATCGAAAACCTCGGGTTTGACATTGTCACCGGCTTCAGTAATACCTGGGAAGGGGTGTCCACGGTAGAGAGTACTACCTTTTCGTTCTTCGGCCAGGTGATCTGGAACGTTAACGACCAGGTGGAGCTGACCGCCGGCGCGCGTTATACCGACGACGACAAGGAAGCCACCCAGGGTAATGTTTACGTGAAGTCTAACGATCTGGGTATTCCGGGTCTGCCGGGCTTTGGCTTTGACGATATTCTATCGCCGGCGGGGGTAATCATCGCCAGTGACTTTGACGACACCGAAATCAGCCCCGAGGTGACGCTGACCTGGCGGCCCAACGAAGACATCACCCTGTGGGCGGCGTACAAAACGGGTTACAAGTCCGGCGGGTTTTCCACCAACACGGTGCTCAGCGCGGCCGCCACCGGCCCCGGCCTGACCTTCGAGCCCGAGAGCGCGGACGGTTTTGAGGTGGGCATCAAGAGTACCCTGCTGGACGGCTCCCTGCGGGTTAACGCCACCGCTTATTCGTATACCTTCGACGATATCCAGATCAGTGTGTTTGACTCCGCCACCACCTCGTTTTCGGTGGACAACGCGGCGTCTGCCATCACCCGGGGTATCGAAATTGAAACTACCTATCTGGTTAACGAGTATCTGATCCTGCGCGCGCAGTTCGGCTACAACAAAGGTGAGTACGAAGACTTCGAAAACGCCGCCTGCAGCGTGCCGGTGGACCCGCTTTGCGATCCGGGAACCGGTACCCGTGACCTCAGTGACGAAGACCTGACCCGGGCTCCGGAATTGCAGGGTTCGGTGGGTTTTGACTATCAACAACCCATCGGCAACAGCGGCTGGATATTCCGCGGCGCTGCGGAAGCCATCTACTCGGATGACTACCAGACCAATACCAACAACAACCCGCTTGCCATTCAGGACAGCTTCTGGCGGATCAACGCACGCATTGGTGTGCAGAGTGCGGACGGCACCTGGGATTTCTCCTTCATCGGCCGCAACCTGGATGATGAGTTGTACCAGGGCGGCCAGGCTGACAAGCCCGGCGGTGTGGACGGACGTGACCTGTTCGGCGGCGTGGTGCGCGGCCGGCAGTTGATCTTCCAGGCCACCTACTCGCTGTAGCACGTACCTGACCGCGCCAGCATGGACGCTGGCGCACCCGGCTGGGAGGCCGGCGTATCCGGCACGGAGGCCCGGCGCAGACCGGCGGCGCGCCGTTCCTCAGGGTGCGCCGGATAGGCTATGATGGCAGCTGTCTCATGTACCGGCCGGCGCCCTCATGAATCAGCACGCTGATCCGCACAATAGCTCTTACGTCTCCCGTCTTGTAAACCACATCAGCCTGCGCATTGATGAGCGGGAATTCGAGCGGGTTGCCGGGTTTGCCCGGTTATTCTGGTCGCGTACCCCTGAAGATGACCTGCAGGGCCGCAACGTGGAAGACGATGCCGGGGCCACCATTGATTCCTGGCGCAAATTCGAGCACCGCCAGCCGGACAGCGTTGACGTATTTGTCGAAAACCCGCAGCACGCCCGGGACGGCTGGCAATCCAAACACACGGTGGTGCGGGTGATGGTGCGGGATATGCCTTTTGTGGTGGATTCAGTGCTGATCGCGCTGTCCCACGATGGTTTGATCACCCACCAGCTCAGCAACGTGGTGTTTGCCGTGGAGCGTGCCGCGGACAACACCATTAACCAGCTCAGTCTCGAACGGGACAGCGAATCCAGGGAGCTGTTTGTCTACGCGGAGATCGACCGGGTCGACACGGAAGGGGTACAGGCGCTGCAGCAGCGGCTGGAGCGTACCATGGCGGACCTGCTGAATATCGTCGGCGACTTTGCGCAAATGAAAGCCACCCTGGCTGAGGTTGCCGCGGGGCTGCGGGATGCGCCGGCACCGGTGAGCGCGGACGAGGTTGAAGAGGCGGTGGCGTTCCTCGAATGGCTGGGCAGCAACAACTTTACCTTTCTCGGCTACCGGGAGTTTACCTACAAAGACGGCGTGATCCGGCAGGTGGGGGCGTCGCTGGGCTCGCTGCGCGGCCGTGCGCCGGCCAGCGAACGCAAACTGGCTGAGCAGCCGGAATATACGCGCAACTTTCTCATGGAACCTGCATTGCTGTCGTTCTCCAA